>NZ_CP173254.1:0-102500 GCF_044881185.1 Sphingomonas sp. MMS12-HWE2-04
CTCGCCGACTTGCCCGTCGCCCCGCGTCAGCGCCTGGATCAGCCGGCCCTTTTCATAGCGCAGCGAGCACGACAGGCCGTCGATCTTGGGCTCGGCGGTCAGCGCCACCGGCTCGCTCTCCCCCAGGCTGAGGAAACGCTTCACGCGCCCCAGGAAGTCGCGCACGTCTGCGTCGTCAAAGGCATTGTCCAGGCTGAACATCCGCTGCGCATGCGCAACCTTGGCAAGGTGCCCCGCCGGCGCCGCGCCTACAGCCTTCGAAGGGGAATCGGCGCGTATCAGGTCGGGGAACGCCGCCTCGATCGCGCCATTGCGCCGCATCAGCGCGTCATAGTCGGCGTCGCTGATCTCGGGCGCGTCGTCGGCATGGTAGCGCCGGTTATGGTGCGCGATCTCGGCGGCGAGGCGTTCGAGTTCGGCGGCGGCGGCTTGCGGCGTGGCGGGCAAATCCATGGCGTGAGTTAGAGGAGCCGCCGCGCCGCGATCAAGCGCTTGATTGCGGAGGCTGCCATCCCGACAAAGGGGCCATGCGTTTGCTCAAAATCGGGCTCGGCGTCCTGCTCTGGATCGTCGTCGCCTTCTGCCTCGCCGCGACAGTCGCGCCCTTCTTCCTCGATCGCGTCTATTATCACGGCCCGGTGAGCAGCCATTTCGACGGAAGCCGCTTCTTCAATCCCGATGGCGACGACGATCGGCTGGCGACCACCGGCCCGACCAGTCGCACCCGGCTGATCGCCGCCCAGATCTTCGGCGATTCCACCCGTCCCTGGTGGCCCGAGCAGGTCGCGGTGACTCACGCCAAACCCGCCGCGCGCATCGAGGGCGGCCGCATGGTCGTCACCTGGGTCGGCCACGCGACCACGCTCATCCAGGCCGACGGCCTCAACATCCTCACCGATCCGGTGTGGAGCGAGCGCGCCGGCCCGTTCGGCATCGGTCCGCGCCGTGTTGCCGCGCCCGGCATTGCCTTTGCGGACTTGCCCAAGATCGACCTCGTCCTCATCAGCCACAATCATTACGACCATATGGACGTGGCCACGCTCAAACGGCTCTGGGATCGCGACAGGCCGACCTTCGTCACCAGTCTCGGCAATGACGGCCTGTTGCGCCGCGCCGGCATCCCGGCGCGCGGCGAAATGGACGACTGTTTCGTAGCGCCCGGGGTAGAGGCGCTCGATTGGGGCAGGCAAACCCAAATAGGCTGGGAAGGCCCGCGCTTCGAGGGTGCGCCTCCCGACGCGTGCACCAGCGGCAGTGTCACTGTCACGGTCACCCGCAGCCACCATTGGGACAGCCGCTGGTTCGCCGATCGCAACCGCGCGCTCTGGTCCAGCTTCGTCGTCGCGCTGCCGCACGGCAATATCTTCTTCGCCGGCGATACGGGGCTCGGCGACGGCAAATGGCCCGCCGAGGCCGCCGCGCTCGGGCCGATCCGCTTCGCCGCGATCCCGATCGGCGCGTTCCGCTTTGCGGAAGGGCAGATGGGCATCGGCAGTCATATCGGCCCGCGCGACGCGATCCGCGTCTGGAACGGCCTCGGCCGTCCGGCGGCGCTGCCGATCCATTGGGGCACCTTCCGCCTGTCGCGCGAAGGCTATGCCACGCCGCCCCGGATGCTGCACGCGATGCTGCGCTGCGCCGGCAGCGATCCGGCGCGCTTCCAGGCCGTCCCCGTCGGCACCGCGATCGAGATCCCGCCGCTCGGCACCAGTCGATCCCCGGATTTCGCTGCGCTCGATCGCTGTATCGCGGCTGGCGCGTTCGACTCGTTGCGATAACGTTTCAAAATGATCCTCCGCGCGGCGCCCTGTGCTTGAGGCGACCGCGCACCGCGCTTATGCTCCGCGCAGGGAGGGGCACCCTATGGGGATGGGTCCGCAGATGCTGCGCGCGCCGTTGCGCTACGATACCAGTCTCGACCGCGCCGGGCTCGCGCTCGGCGTCGGCAGTGCGCTGGCCGGCGCCTTGGTCTGCGTGCTGCTCGCGATGGGCGGCGCGCGCGATCCGCTGGGGCTGGCGGCGGGCTGGCTGATCGGCACCATTTTCTCGGCGATCGCCATCGCCGCCGTTGCCGGCCCGTTCTGGCTCGCCTTCCACGTCGCCGGGCTGCGCCGCGCGCGCCACGCCGCTTTGGTCGGTGCCGGCACCGCGCTTGCGATTTTCGTCGGCGCGCAGACTTATGGCTTCGGCCTGTTCGCGAGCCCCGTGCTGGACAGCGGCACCTGGGCGTTTCGCTGGCTCAGCGCGCTTGCCACCAGCAGCCTGATCGCCGCCATCGCCGCCGCGATCAGCGCGCTGATGTGGCGGATCGCCTATCGCCGCTACTATTAAGCGCCGCCCGGCGCGGCACCACGCTGGCCTGCGACAGCGCCTCTTGCTTCTAGCCTGCCTTGGCAGCGCATTCGCCGATGCGCGTGCCCGTCGAGCGCAGCCGCACCCGTGAATAGCCCGGCTGCCCCTTGGCGCCGCTGACATTCTCGGTGACCACGTCGAACGCCGTCGCCGAAGACGTGCCGTTGATCGCGATCGTGGTGACCGGCGCATTGGGCTTCTTGCACTCGATCTGCGCGGCCACCTTGCCGCCGATCGCGGTATAGCGAAGGAAGGTGCACGCGCCGCCTGCCGCCCTTTCCAGCTTGTTGACTTCGAAGGGCCGGAGCTGCTCGGCAGTGCGACATTCGGTGGCGCTCTTCTCCAGCGACTTGGCCATCTGGAGCTGCGCCGCATTGTCGCCCGACGCCGCCTCGACTGCCTCGATGCGCAGCTCGGCCTTCCACTCGCCCGGCTTGGCGGCATTCTTCGCAGATGCCGCCTTGATCAGCCCGGCGACTTCGTCGGCAGAGGCATTGGTGACGTTGATCTCGCCGGTCTCGGCGGCATGCTTCTCGGCCGCCGACTGGCAAGCGGCGAGGGTAAGGATCAAGGCCAGAGCAAACACGCGCATGCGGAGCATCCTCAGAATTTCGGCTGATAACTCGGGTGCGACGCCCTCAGCGGAAAATACGGGGTTTGGCAATGCTTGTAATGGGCCGCGTGCGGCCGGCGCGGGCTGTAAATAATCGTCCACATTCGGACATTTTCCGTCGCAGCGACGGCTTTAGTTTAAACAAATTTAAGCGTACGAATAGCTGGATGGAGCGTCTCGACCAGCGTGATCCAGAGGAATTGCGGCGACGCAACATGGTTTTGCGTCGCGTGGCTTACATCGCTTCCGCATTCGCAATAGCAATATCGTCGGCCGTAGCTACGGCGTTGATTTCAGGGGGCGATGGTTTTCCTCGCGCTCTTCTATTCGTGTTCGAAATGAAGATGAACGCCGCAATCGGTTTCGGCTCGGCCGCGATCGGACTTTTTGCGTTGCAGCGAGGGCTTCGCGGCTTGAGTACCCTGGGGGCGCTCATACCGCTGTTCATTGGCTGCTGGACTTTGCTTGAATATGCCGGCGTGCGCCTCACCATAGATGAAGTGTTTGTCCGGGATTGGTACGGCCAATCCAAACCGCATCCCGGGCGGATAGCTCCGAACACGGCGGCCATATTGATATTGTTGGGCGTCACGGTGTTGACCCTGTCGTTCATCAAGAACCGGCACTTCCGCATCGTGTCAGCGCAGTTCCTGCCGTTGGCGATCGTGGCGCTGGCGATCGAGGCGCTGGCCGGGCACATCGGTAAGTCGGATTTCGCCCTCAGTTGGTGGGCGCCCCAGGCTATGTCCGTTCCATCCGGAATTTGCTCCTTATTGCTGGCGGCAGGTCTGCTTGCCAACGGATGGCAGTCCGAAACGGCCAAAATATCGCACCTGCCTGTGTGGGTGCCTTTGGCCTATGGTTCCGTCGTCGCGCTGATCGACGTTTACACGCCGCTGGAAGTCAACGCCGGGATACTGTATATTCCGCTCGTACTGTTCGCGCTCTGGTTTGATCGTGCGCACATTGCGATACTCTTCGCCGCGATTTCCAGTTTGTTGATTTTGCTTGGCTTGCTCGCATCTCCGCGCGGTCTCATTCCAATCGAGATTGTGCTGGTCAACCGGAGTCTGGCGATCGGGAGCGTGTGGCTGGTTGCCGCGCTCGTCTATCGCCAACATTTCGTGAAAAGGCGCTTGCGGCAGAGCGAGCATCACTTCTCGGTGGCGCAGCAGATTGCGGCAGTGGGCAGCTTTGAATTGCATTTCAGCCGCATGGAGTTGCGCGCCAGTGAGGCCTTTGCCGCCATGCATGGCCTGGGACCGGACAGAATCATCGAATGGAGTTCGTTTCTCAGAAACTGGATCCCTCCCGAAGATCGGCCGGGCATCGAGGATATGGTTTCAGGCGCGCGTGCCGGCGCTCGATCCCGCGATCTCGAATATAGCTTCCTTCGCCCCGATGGCACCGTCCGAAGCGGGCTGATGCATTGCGATCTGCTGTCGACGCGGCGGGAGATCCTGCAGGGGTCATCGGCGTCGTCCACGACGCCACCGAGGTTCGTCGCGCGCAATTGCAACAGGCCGATCTAGAAGCGCAGTTGCGCCATGCGCAAAAGCTGGAGGCGCTGGGTACGCTCGCCGGCAGTATCGTGCACGATATGAACAATACGCTGGTCCCGATCACGACGCTTGCACCCCTCCTGATGGAAACGATAGATCCCGCCGATCGCCATATTCTCAAGATCATTCTGAATGCAGCGCGCCGCGCCAAGGAGCTGGTGCGCGAAATGCTGGTGTTCAGCCGGAAAGATGAGTTGCCTCCCGAGATTTTTCGGCTTGATCAGCTTATGAAAGATGCCCTTGTTATCATCCGCGCCGGCATTCCCGCGAGCATCGAGATTGTTGAGCAGCTTTCGCCAGTGCCGGAAATGGTCGGCAGAAAGGGCCAAATTTACCAGGCGATTCTCAATTTGGCGACGAACGCCGGGCAAGCGATAGGGGACCGCGCGGGCGCGATCACCATTGGGGTGCTGGAAGACCGGGACGCGGATGGAGCCCCCAATATCCGCTTGTTCGTAGCCGATGATGGGCCGGGGATGGCCCCCGAAATCGTCGAGCGAATCTTCGAACCCTATTTCAGCACGAAGACGGCGACCACGGGAACGGGTCTCGGTCTCGCGATAGTCCGGGGAATCATAACCAGTCACGGGGGCTCCATCGCGGTCCACAGCGTTGTGGGTAAGGGAACGCGGTTCGATGTTTTGTTCCCGGCACATGCGGAGGTGGCCGCACTTCAGGGACTTTGAATATGGCTAGGCGCATTCTTGTAATCGACGATGACGAGGCTATTCGGTTCTCGGTCGCGATACTGCTTCGAGCCAAGGGCTATATCGTCACGCTCGGCGTGGATGGAGCGGACGGCTTCGATCAATTCATCAAGCATCAACCAGAGATCGTGATCAGCGATATGGTGATGCCGGGCAACCAGAGTATCCAGACGATTGCCAAGATGCGTGCGTTAAATCCGAAAGTGGCGATCATCGCGATGTCGGGGAGCATCCAGGGTGGGCCCGAAAGCTTTCTCAAACGCGCACAGGAGGCTGGCGCGAACCACTATCTCGAAAAGCCCTTCGAAGCCCAGCAGTTGCTGTCCTTGCTCAAGCAGGTCGAAGACGACGGGGAACTGGGAGCGGCTAAGAACAAGTCATGAACCTTTGATGTCGCATCCCTGAGGCCTGCGTGGCGCGTTGACACGCGCGGGCTGCTCGGTCGCACGGGGCGACAGTTCGCATAAATATGCGTAATATCAATAACTTAAAGTATAAATGCCTTTTCTTCGAACCCGTCAAGCGTGTCAACTTTGTCAACCGAGCCGTGTCGGTTTCGGTGCCCACCACCGCCCCGAGCTTTGTTGACCATCGCCCGCCACGCGCGGATTGCAGCCCGCCGCGGCACCACCCATATTCGCCTATGATGGCAATCCAGATTCGCACCACCCTAGACGAGCCTGAAACCGGGCAAAGCTTCGTCCCTCACCGGCCGGCCCGTCCCGACAAGATGGAAGGCGGCAAGCGCTTCAAGCTGGTCAGCGATTATTCCCCGTCGGGCGATCAGCGCTATGCGATCCCCGAGCTCGTCGAGCAGGCCAACAAGGGTGAGCGCGACCAGGTGCTGCTCGGCGTCACCGGCTCGGGCAAGACCTATACGATGGCCAAGATGATCGAGGAGCTTCAGCGCCCGGCGCTGATCCTCGCGCCCAACAAGATCCTCGCCGCGCAGCTCTATGGCGAGTTCAAGAGCTTCTTCCCCGAGAACGCGGTCGAGTATTTCGTCAGCTACTACGATTACTACCAGCCCGAGGCCTATGTCGCTCGCTCGGACACGTACATCGAGAAGGAAAGCTCGGTGAACGAGGCCATCGATCGGATGCGCCATTCGGCGACGCGGTCGCTGCTCGAGCGCGACGACGTGATCATCGTCGCCTCGGTGTCGTGCCTCTACGGCATCGGCTCGGTCGAGACCTATAGCGCGATGATCTTCGACTTGAAGAAGGGCCAGGTCGTCGATCAGCGCGAGATCATCCGCAAGCTGGTCGCGCTGCAATATAAGCGCAACGACGCCGCCTTTGCCCGCGGCAATTTCCGGGTGCGCGGCGACAGCCTCGAGATCTTCCCGTCGCACTATGAAGACACCGCCTGGCGGATCAGTTTCTTCGGCGACGATGTCGAGGAGATCACCGAGTTCGATCCGCTAACCGGGCAGAAGGTCGCGAACCTCGATTATGTCCGCGTCTATGCCAATTCGCACCACGTCACGCCGGGGCCGACGCTCAAGCAGGCGATGGAGGCGATCAAGCATGAGCTGGCGGAGCGGCTCAAGGAGCTGGAGGCCGAGGGCAAGCTGCTCGAGCACCAGCGGCTGGAGCAGCGCACCAATTTCGATCTCGAGATGATCGCCGCGACCGGCAGCTGCGCGGGCATCGAGAATTACTCGCGCTTCCTCACCGGCCGCATGCCAGGCGAGCCGCCGCCCACACTGTTCGAGTATCTGCCGGAGAACGCACTGCTCTTCGTCGACGAAAGCCATCAGACGATCGGCCAGATCAACGGCATGTCGCGCGGCGACCATCGGCGGAAAGTGACGCTGGCCGAATATGGCTTTCGTCTGCCCAGCGCGATCGACAACCGACCGCTGCGATTCAACGAATGGGACGCGATGCGGCCCCAGACGACCTATGTCTCGGCGACGCCGGGCAGTTGGGAGATGGAGCAGTCCGGCGGCGTGTTCGTCGAGCAGGTCATCCGCCCCACCGGGCTGATCGACCCGCCGGTCGAGATCAAGCCGGTCGAGGAGCAGGTCCAGGACCTGATCGTCGAGTGCAAGAAGACGACCGCGCTCGGCTATCGCACGCTGGTCACGACGCTGACCAAGCGGATGGCCGAGGATCTGACCGAATATATGCACGAGGCGGGGGTCAAGGTCCGCTACATGCATTCGGACACCGAGACGCTGGAGCGGATCGAGCTGATCCGCGACCTGCGCATGGGCGTGTACGATGTGCTGATCGGCATCAACCTGCTGCGCGAGGGGCTCGACATTCCGGAGTGCGGGCTGGTCGCGATCCTCGATGCGGACAAGGAAGGTTTTCTGCGTTCGGAAACCTCGCTCATCCAGACGATCGGCCGCGCCGCGCGCAACGTCGATGGCCGGGTGATCCTCTATGCCGATCGCATCACGGGATCGATGGAGCGCGCGCTTGCCGAGACCGGCCGCCGCCGCGAGAAGCAGGAGGCCTATAACCTCGAGCACGGCATCACGCCTGCGACGATCAAGCGCAACATCGGCGACATTATCGCCCATGTCTCCAACAAGGATGGCGTGCTGGTCGAGATTGACGAAGACCGGCCGCACATGGTCGGCCACAATCTGCGCGCCTATATCGAGGAGCTCGAGAAGAAGATGCGCGACGCCGCCGCCAATCTCGAATTCGAGGAAGCGGGCCGGCTGCGCGACGAGATCCGCGGGCTTGAGCAGGAGGAGCTCGGCCTGCCGCCGGGCGAGCGCAAGGCACCGGTCATGGGCCGCTCGAACGAAGGCAAGCCCGGAACCCGCAAGACCCGCTACGGCAAGACCCAGCGCAAGTTCGGGGGGGCGAGCCGGCGGAACTGAGCCGGGCGGCAAGTTTTGCCGATCCGGAAAAGTCCCGATGGCCCTTTGCGGGCTGTGCGTAATGACTCTGGCGGTCGCTGCGTTCATCAAAGAGGCATGAGCTCGATCGCGGAACTTTGTGCGGAGCATCGGGAAGTGGAGGAGCAGGCGCGCCTGTTGCTGCGCATCGCCGCCGCCGAGTGCCCCGATTCGGCAATGGTCGCGGGCATCCGCTGGCGGCTGGCGCAGATGCTCCACGACCACTGCGTTCGTGAGGACCAGGCGGTCTATGGCCGGCTGCTCGGATCGGGCGACGCCGTGGCGATCGTCCAGGCCGAGCACTACCGCGAGGACCATGGCGGCATTGCGCGCGGCGTCGCGGGCTATATCGCTGCCTGGCCGGTCCAGCGCATCGGCTGCGAGTGGCAGGCATTCGGCGTCGCGACTCGCAACATCGTCGCGATGATCTTCGAGCGGATCCGGCTCGAGGAGCGCCATCTCTACGCCCAGCTCGCCCGGGTGGAGGCCCATCGCGCCGCGGCTTGATCGCGGCGGATCGGCCCCCTAAGGCAAGCCATGCGCTTGCTGACCACCGGCCTGCCCGTTACCGCGCTTGCCCTGGCGCTCGCGGCCTGCACCACTGCCATGCCATCGCGGCCCGCGCCGCCGGTGCCCGTGCCGACGCCCACACCAACCCCGCCGCCACCGCCGCCCAAGCCGCTTCCGGCCGATTGGCGCGACTGGCCGCTGACCCCGGGCAACTGGGGCTATCGCCAGGATGCCCGCGGCAGCATCGCGCTGTTCGGCCGACCCGGCGCCGAGGCTGACCTGACCCTGCGCTGCGACCGCAGCCGGGGCCGGATCGTCCTGGCTCGGCGCAGCGACGCGCTCATCCCATCCCTTACTCTGCGCACCACCAGCACGACGCGGGCCGTGGCCGCAGTACCGGCGGGCGGGACCCCGGCCTATGTCGCCGCCGAATTCGGCCCGCGCGACGCGACGATCGACGCGCTCGGCTTCAGCCGCGGCCGCTTCGTCGTCGAGGCGGCCGGGCTGCCGACGCTGGTGATCCCGGCCTGGGCCGAGATCCTCCGCGTCGCCGAGGACTGCCGCTAGCGGGCGATCCCGCCGGCAGCGAGCACGGCCAGCGTCACCAGCTCGCTGGCGGTCGCAGTCATCGGGGCGATCTGCACCGGCTTTTCCATGCCGATCAGCATCGGGCCGATCGTCGAATCGCCGCCCAGCTCACGCAGCAGCTTGGCCGAAATGTTGGCCGACTGAAGTCCCGGCATGATCAGCACATTGGCCGGACCGGACAGGCGGCAGAACGGATAGTTCGCCATCTGGCGCGGATTGAGCGCGACGTCGGGCGACATCTCGCCTTCATATTCGAACTCGACCGTCTGCTCGTCGAGCAGCTTGATCGCGGCGCGGACATTGTCGAGCCACTGGCCTTCGGGATTGCCGAAGTTCGAATAGCTGAGGAACGCGACGCGCGGCTCATGCCCCATGCGGCGCGCGACCTGGGCGGCACCCTCGGCGATCTTGGCGAGCTCCTCGGCATTGGGGCGCTCGTTGACCGTGGTGTCGGCGATGAACACGGTGTGCGACTGGCCGACCAGCACGTGCATGCCAAAGGCGGTGCGGCCGGTTTCGTAGTCGATCACGCGGCGGACCTGGCGCATCGTCTCGGCATAGGTGCGGGTGACGCCGGTGAGCAGCGCATCGCCGCGGCCGAGCTGGAGGAGCAGCGCGCCGAAGATGTTGCGGTCGCGGTTGACCAGCCGCTCGATGTCGCGGCGCAGATAGCCGCGACGCTGGAGCCGCTTGTAGAGAAACTCGACCATCTGCGGCACCAGCGGCGAATTGACGCTGTTGTGCAGCTCGAAATCGTCGGGGTTGGCGCCGAGCGAGCGCAGCCGGTCAAGGACCGATTCGCGGCCGACGAGCACCGGCGTGCCATAGCCGCCGTCCTTGAACGCGATTGCGGCGCGCAGCACGACTTCCTCTTCGCCTTCGGCAAAGATCACGCGCTTCGGATTGGCGCGCGCGCCCTCATAGGCAAGGCTGAGCACCGAAGTGGTCGGGTTAAGGCGGGCGCGGAGCGACTGGCGATAGGCGGCGAAATCGGCGATCGGCTTGGTCGCGACGCCCGAATCCATCGCCGCCTTGGCGACGGCGGCGGGGACGATCTCCATCAGCCGCGGATCGAACGGCGCCGGGATGATGTAATCGGGGCCGAAGCTGTGCTGGACGCCATAGGCCGCGGCGACTTCCTCGGGCACCTGCTGGCGGGCGAGCTGGGCCAGCGCCTCGGCCGCGGCGATCTTCATCGCATCGTTGATCGTCGTCGCGCGCACATCGAGCGCGCCGCGGAAGATGAACGGGAAGCCGAGCACGTTGTTGACCTGGTTCGGATAGTCCGAACGGCCGGTGGCGATGATCGCATCGGGGCGCGCCGCCTTGGCGAGCGGCGGGCTGATCTCGGGATCGGGATTGGCCATCGCGAAGATGATCGGGCGCGGCGCCATCGTCTTGAGCAGCTCGGGGGGCAGCGAATTGGCCGAGGCGAGGCCGAGGAACACATCGGCGCCTTGCAGCGCATCGGCGAGCGTGCGCTTGTCGGTGGCGACGGCGTGCGCCGACTTCCACTGGTTCATGCTCTCCTGGCGGCCCTGATAGATCACGCCGTTCAAATCGAGCATCAGCAGATTGTCGTGCGGCAGGCCCATCGCCTTGATCAGCTCGGCACAGGCGATCGCGGCGGCGCCGGCGCCCAGCACGACGACGCGAGAGGTCTTGATGTCGCGTCCGGTCAGGTAGAGCGCGTTGATGATCCCGGCGGCGGCGATGATCGCGGTGCCGTGCTGATCGTCATGGAACACCGGGATGTTCATGCGCTCGCGCAGGGTCTGTTCGATCACGAAGCATTCGGGGGACTTGATGTCTTCGAGGTTGATCCCGCCGAAGCTCGGCTCCATCAGCTCGATCGCGTCGATCAGACGATCGGCATCCTCGGTCTTGAGCTCGAGATCGATCGCGTCAACGTCGGCGAAGCGCTTGAACAGCACTGCCTTGCCTTCCATCACCGGCTTGGAGGCGAGCGCGCCGAGATTGCCGAGGCCCAGGATCGCCGTGCCGTTCGAGATCACTGCGACGAGATTGCCCTTGGCGGTATAGTCATAGGCGGCGGCCGGGTTCTCGGCGATCGCCAGCACCGGAACCGCGACGCCCGGGGAATAGGCAAGCGCGAGGTCGCGCTGGGTGGCCATCGGCTTGGAGGCAACGATCTCGATTTTGCCCGGCCGGCCCTCGGAATGGTAGCGAAGCGCCTCGCGTTCCGAGAACTGGACGTTGGATTCCTCTGACATTCATCACTCCCTGGGATCATGATCCTTTAGGAGCGGGTTCCAAGTGTCGCAACGGGTTGATTGGCCTGGCCAAGTTCCCTGCGACGCTACGGTTGCCGCGGTGCCGGCCAGAGCCGGAAAGTCGCAAAAGTCACAGTTGTGCGCCGGGGTGCGAGCGGGCTCGGTTGACAATGTTGACACCAAAGCGGGTTTGCGGGCTTGGTTGACCCGGGTAAGTGGTTGAAAGTACTGGATGGAGAGGGTGGCACGGGGTGCCGGCGCGTCGCTGAAGCGGCTGATATGCGCCGGGGAGGCGACGCCGACACGACACCTGCGCGACAGGAGCGCGTCGCCCGCGCGACATGGACGCGCCACCTGCGAGACAGGTGCACCGCCCATGCTCCCTGCGCGCGACAATGCTGCGCCTGTTGCGCGACGATACTGCGATCCACGATCCGTCACCCGGCCCTGGGCCGACCGGGCCGCTTGTGCGCAGCAAGAGGCTCGATTGGCTTCCAGTTTTGCACGGTAGATCGGGGCCCGAGGCCGGGATGACGGATCGGGGCACGACGCTTCATCGCCGGAACGGTGCACGTTTCGACGGCGGCCAGGGTGCGCGGGAATCGCCATTCGCCCATCCAAGCACGTGAGGCGGGGTGTAGGACAGCGCGAATTGGCCGGGGAGATCACGCACTTGTCCCCAGGATTTCAATATGGCGGGTGTTGATCGTTCCCCCGCTTCGGCTACCCACGCGCGATGGCCACCGCCCCCACTCCGATGATGGCGCAATATCTGGCGCTCAAGGCCGAGGCCGAGGACTGCCTGCTCTTCTATCGGATGGGCGATTTCTTCGAGTTGTTCTTCGACGATGCCAAGGTGGCAAGCGCCTGCCTCGACATCGCGTTGACCTCGCGCGGCGAGCATGACGGCGAGCGCATTCCGATGTGCGGCGTGCCGGTGCATGCGATGGACGGCTATCTGGCGCGGCTGATCAAGGCGGGGCATCGCGTCGCCGTTGCTGAGCAAACCGAGACGCCCGAGGAAGCGCGCAAGCGGATGGGATCGAAGGCGCTGGTCAACCGCGCGATCGTCCGGGTGGTCACCGCCGGCACGCTGACCGAGGAGGCGCTGCTCGACAGCCGATCGGCAAATTGGTGCGCGGCGATCGGCGAGGCGGGGAGCGGGGTGGCCATCGCCTGCGCCGACATCTCGACCGGGCGCTTCGACGTGATCGAGACGACATTCGAGCGCGCGGCCGCGGAGATTGCGCGGCTCTCGCCCGCCGAGACGATTGTTGGCGACGAGGCGCGGTTCGGCGAGCTGGCGACGGCGGTGCGGCCGCGCGCCGATTTCGACAGCGCGAGCGGCGAGGCGCGGCTGAAGCGGCTGTTCGGCGTGGCGACGCTCGATGGCTTTGGGTCCTTCTCGCGCGCGGCGCTGGCCGCGGCGGGCGGGTTGGTCGCCTATCTGGAGCATACCGCCAAGGGATCGCTCCCGTTCCTGCGGCCACCCCAGCTCAGCCGCACCGAGGCGGCGATGGCGATCGACGCGGCGACACGCGAGAGCCTGGAGCTGACCGTCAGCGCCGCGGGGACACGCAAGGGCAGCCTGCTCGACAGCGTCGACCGCACCGTGACGGGGGCCGGCGCGCGGCTGCTCGGCGCCGACATCGCCGCACCGCTGATGGACAAGGGGGCCGTGGAAGCGCGGCTCGATCTTGTCCAGCGCTTCCACGACGATAGCGGCTTGCGCGACCTGGTGCGCGGAAACCTGCGCGCGCTGCCCGATATCGGCCGCGCGCTCGGCCGGATCGCGGCGGGGCGGGGAAGCCCGCGCGACCTGGGCCAGCTGCGCGACGGGCTCGACGGCGCGTGGCGGCTGGGCGAGCGCCTTGCGGCGATCGCCAACGTGCCGCCGCTGCTGGCCGACCTTGCACCGCAGCTGCGCGGGCATGGCGCGCTGATCGATGTGCTTTCGCGCGCGCTGGTGGCCGAGCCGCCGGTCGATGCCGGGCACGGGGGCTATATTGCCGAGGGGTTCGACGCGGCGCTCGACGATCTGCGCGATGCCGGGGCAGGCGGGCGGCGCGCGATCGCGGCGCTGGAGGCGGACTATCGCGCGCGCACCGGGATCGGCGCGCTCAAGATCCGCCATAACGGCGTGCTGGGCTATCATATCGAAGTGCCGGCCAAGAATGGCGACGCGCTGATGAAGCCCGAGAGCGGCTTCACCCATCGCCAGACGCTGGCCGGAGTAGTGCGCTTCAATGCGCCGGAGCTGCACGACGTGGCGGTGAAGGTGACGCAGGCGGGGGCGCATGCGCTGGCCGCCGAGGCCGCGCATCTCGAGACGCTGACGCAGGCTGCGCTGGGCACCCGCGAGGCGATTGCCGCCACCGCCGATGCGCTGGCGCGGATCGACGTGGCTGCCGCGCTGGCCGAACGCGCCGCCGAGGGCGGCTGGGCGCGGCCGGCGCTGGTGGCGCACGCCTGTTTCGAGATCGAGGGCGGGCGGCATCCGGTGGTCGAGGATGCCGTTGCGCGCGCCGGCGGGCGCTTCGTCGCCAATGACTGCAGGCTCTCGGAAAGTTCGCGGCTGTGGCTGGTGACCGGACCGAACATGGGCGGCAAATCGACCTTCCTGCGCCAGAATGCGCTGATCGCCGTGCTGGCGCAGGCGGGGAGCTACGTGCCGGCGACGTCGGCGACCTTGGGGTTGGTCGATCGACTGTTCAGCCGGGTCGGCGCTTCGGACAATCTCGCGCGCGGGCGATCGACCTTCATGGTCGAGATGGTCGAGACCGCGGCGATTCTGGCGCAGGCGACGCCGCGCAGCTTCGTGATCCTCGACGAGGTCGGGCGCGGGACGAGCACCTATGATGGCCTCGCAATCGCCTGGGCGGTGGTCGAGGCGATCCACGAGGACAATCGCTGCCGCTGCCTGTTCGCCACCCATTATCACGAGCTGACCCGGCTGGCCGAGCGCTGCGACGCGCTGAGCCTGCACAATGTCCGCGCGCGCGAATGGAAGGGCGAGCTGGTGTTGCTCCACGAGGTTGCCGAGGGGCCGGCGGACCGCAGCTATGGCCTGGCGGTGGCGCGGCTGGCGGGGATGCCGCCGGCGACGGTCAAGCGCGCCAAGGCGGTGCTCGACAAGCTCGAGGCCGGGCGGGCCAAGACCGGCGGGCTGGCGGCGGGGCTCGACGACTTGCCGCTGTTCGCCGCGGCGGCGGAGGCGCAGGAGGAAGTGGTCGATACGCTGCGCACCGAATTGGGCGCGCTCGACGTCGATGCGCTGAGCCCGCGCGAGGCGCTCGACATGCTCTATCGGCTCAAGGGGCTGGCGGGGGAGGGCGCATGACCGCGGCCGATCTGGGCGACCTGTTCGTCAAGACGCTGCTGCGCGAGGCGGGCGGCAACCGCCGGGGCTGGCGCGCGGCGATGGGCAAGATCCGCGTCTACAGCCTCGAGACGCATGCCCATTGCAACTGGTCGATCACGCCGTCGGGCAGCGCGCTGGAAAATGCGTGGATCGAGAAGATCGCCGACCGGCTGCGCGGAGACGTGCCGATCGTCGGGGACTAGGTACAGGCCTGCCAGACCAATGCGCGGGTCGCGGTGATGCGGCCGTTCGCCACCTCCCATTCGACCTGGGCGAAGTCGCGGCAGGGGTAGCGGGCATGCTGCCAATCGGCGCGGCGTTCGGCGCGGACGGTGAAGCCCTGCGCGGCGAGTTGCTGACGGACCTGCGCTTCGGACGTGCCGACCGGAAAGTGCTGGGCGATGCGTTCGGAAAAGGCGCGGTCGCGGGCGTCGGCCCCGGTGGGGAGGTCGCGCAGCAGCGCGGGGGTGTCGTCGGCGAACAGCAGCCGGCTTGCGGCGACCCCGGCCAGGCCGAGGGCGACGCCGGCGGCGACCCGGCGGAGCAATTTTCGGCGGTTCGGGTCGGGCATCGCTGAATCCAGAAATGAAAGAGGTCGCCGGGGCCCATCAGGGCACCCGACGACCTCCGACATGGTCAGCGGCCGGCGTGCTCCAGCCCGGGAGACCATGCGGGCCGCTTTGCTGCAAGCTGATGCGCGTTGATTGGAGGAGAATACCTCCCGCGCATCCTACGGACGGAGGGCTTCCATCCGCGCTTCAGCTCAGCGGCGAGTCTCCCGAACGAACTGAACCGACCCCATTGCTGAACCATGAGACATCGGATCACCTCCTTTCGCTAGTTAAAGAGCCTGTACCTCTCGGCACGGGCGAATCTTGAATCATCGCGAGTCGCAGAACAAGTCTTGTTTTCGAAGTTTGTTTGGGCGATTCTCAAAGGCCTGTGCTTCGTTCGACGCACGCGTCGCGGGCGACTCCGCGCCTCACCCTTCGATGCTGCCGCCGAGCGCGGCGTGGACCAGCCCGCCGTCGACGGTGATCGTCTCGCCGACGACATAGTCGCCCGCGCGGCTGGCGAGGTAGATCGCGGCGCCGGCCATGTCCTCGTCGGTGCCGATGCGCTTCGCCGGGATCGCCTGGGCGACCGCATCGCCATGGTCGCGCGCGGCCTTGTTCATGTCGCTGGCAAAGGCGCCCGGAGCGATCGACGTGACGACGATGCGATCGCGGATCAGCCGGGCCGCCATGCGCTTGGTGAGATAGATCAGCGCCGATTTCGAGGCGTGATAGCTGTAAGTCTCCCAGGGATTGAGCCGCTGGCCATCGATCGAGGTGATGTTGATCACCTTGGCGGGCTGGCCGTGGGCGGCACCGGCCTTGAGCAGGCCGTGCAGCGCCTGGGTGAGGAAAAAGGGCGACTTGACGTTGAGGTCCATCACCTTGTCCCAGCCGGCTTCGGGGAAGCTCTCGAACGGTTCGCCCCAGGCGGCGCCGGCATTGTTGACGAGGATGTCGAGCCCCGCCTCGCGCTCGGCAAGCGCGGCGGCGAGCGCCTTGCAGCCCTCGACCGTGCCGACGTCCATCGGCAGCGCGATGCACTTGGGGCCGAGCGCGTCGGCGGTCTCCTCGCACGCCGCGGCTTTGCGGGACGAGACATAGACCTTGGCGCCCTGGGCAATGAACCCTTGCGCGATCATGCGGCCGATCCCGCGCGATCCGCCGGTGACGAGCGCGACGCGGCCGTCGAGCCGGAAAAGTGTGCTGGTGTCCATGGATTATCCTCCCCGTTTGAGCGTCTCGCGCGCGATGATCAGCTGCTGGATCTGGCTGGTGCCTTCGTAGATCCGGAACAGCCGGACGTCGCGGTAGAGCCGCTCGATGCCGTAATCGGCGATATAGCCGGCGCCGCCGAAGATCTGGACCGCGCGATCGGCGACGCGGCCGACCATCTCGGACGCGAAATACTTCGCCGCCGCTGCTTCCATCGTGGTGTTGGCGCCCGCATCCTTGGCGGCAGCGGTCTCAAGCACGAGTGCGCGGGCGGCGAGCGTCTCGGTCTTCGAATCGGCGATGAGCGCCTGGATCAGCTGATGCTCGGCGATGGCTTTTCCGAACTGCTTTCGGTCGAGTGCATAGGCGACGCTGTCGGCGATCAGCCGCTCGGCGACGCCGACGCACACCGCGGAGATATGCAGCCGGCCGCGATCGAGCACCTGCATCGCGATGCGAAAGCCCTCGCCCTCGGCGCCGAGTTGGTTGGCGGCGGGAACGGGGACATCGTCGAACACTACGTCGGCGACCCGCGCGCCCTTCT
Organism: Sphingomonas sp. MMS12-HWE2-04; assembly: GCF_044881185.1. Classification (GTDB taxonomy): domain Bacteria; phylum Pseudomonadota; class Alphaproteobacteria; order Sphingomonadales; family Sphingomonadaceae; genus Sphingomonas. The sequence continues at coordinate 17,101 of NZ_CP173254.1, forward strand.
GGCCCATCTTCTTCTCGGGCTCGCCGATCGACAGGCCGGGCAAGTCGCGTGGGACGAGGAAGGCCGAGACGCCACGCCCGCCGGGCTCGTCGCCGGTGCGCGCCATCACGGTGAACAGCTGCGCCTTGTCGGCATTGGTGATATAGCGCTTGGTTCCCGAGAGGCGATAGACGTCGCCGTCGCGCACCGCGCGCGCCTTCACTGCGCCCGAATCCGATCCGACATCGGGCTCGGTCAGCGCGAAGCTGGTGACGATCTCGCCGCTGGCGATCCGCGGCAGCCAGTGCGCCTTCTGCTCGGGCGTGCCCGCCATCACCAGGCCCTGCGAGCCGATCCCGACATTGGTGCCGAAGGCGGAGCGGAAGGCCGGGGTGGTGCGGCCGAGCTCGATCGCGACGCGCGCTTCTTCGAGCATCGTCAGGCCGAGCCCGCCAAACTCCTCGGCGATCGACAGGCCGTACAGCCCGAGCCCGCGCATCTCGGCGAGCACATCGGCGGGGATCGCATCGGCGGCCTCGACTTCGGCCTCGAGCGGGCGGAGCCGTTCGGCGACGAAGCGGCGGATCGTATCGATCAGGGTATCGAAGACTTCGGGATCGAGCGCCATTATATGCCGTTCTGGTTGTTCGAAGTGGCAAGGTATATCGCCTGATGCATGGCCCGCAAGCCATACCCGATATTCCAATTGCTTTCGATTGACGGCCCTTGCGGCGCACCTATGCTGGGCGGCGGGGGCGAGAGGAGCGCAATGACAAGTGCAGCGGATGCGGCCGGGGCCACCCCGCCGTTACGGCGCGTGCGGCCCGCGACAATGTTCGCCTATGGCTTTGGCGCCGCCGCCTATGGCGTGAAGGACTTCTGCTTTTCGACCTTCCTGCTGCTGTTCTACAACCAGGTGCTCGGGCTGCCTTCGGCCGAGGTCGGCTTTGCGATCATGTGTGCGTTGTTGTTCGATGCGTTCATCGATCCGGCGATCGGCTTCCTCTCGGATCGGACGCGCACCCGCTGGGGCCGGCGGCATCCCTGGATGTATGCCGCGGCAGTGCCGATCGCGCTGGGCTGGCTGCTGTTGTGGAACCCGCCGGCCTGGTCGCACGGCGCGATGCTGGTCTGGGTGTTCGCCACTGCGGTGCTCGTGCGCACCGCGGTATCGGCATACGAGGTGCCGTCGCAGGCGCTGAGCGCCGAGCTCTCGGCCGATTATGACGAGCGCACGCGGATCATGGCGTATCGCTATCTGTTCGGCTGGACCGGCGGGATGGCGATGCTGATGGCGTCGTACGGCCGGTTCCTGGCCGACGGGCTGCTCGATCGGCAGGGCTATGTCGGCTTCGCGATCGCCGGCGCGGCGGCGATGTTCACTGCGATCCTGGTCTCATCGCTCGGCACCCATCGCGAGATCGAGCGGCTGCCGCGCCCCGAGATCGTGCGCGGCACGCTAAGCGAGAATTTCCGCGAGCTCGGCGAGACGGTGCGCAACCGCGCCTTCGTCACGCTGATGGGAGCAGGTCTGTGCTTCTATTCGGCGCAGGGCATCAACTATGCACTGTCCAACTATCTCTATGCCCATGTCTGGCACTTTGCGGGCGCCGACTTCCAGTGGCTGGCGCTGTCGCTGCTGCTCGGCGTCGTGGTGGCCTTCGTCGCCGCGCCGCGGATCGCGCACCGCATCGGCAAGCCTGCCGCGGCGATGGCGTTCATGGCGAGCGCGGCGGTGCTGGTCGGGCTGCCCTATGCGCTGCGGCTGATCGGGTTGTTTCCGCTGCCGGGCACGCCCTGGATGCTGCCGCTGCTGCTCGGCATCTACGGGCTCAACGCGGCGTGCGGCGTTGCCTCGACGATCCTCGGCGCCTCGATGATGGCCGATGTCGTCGAGCATTCGGAGATCCAGACCGGGCGGCGCTCCGAAGGGGTGTTCTTCGCCGGCGCATTCTTCATCCAGAAATGCACCAGCGGGCTGGGCATCTTCGCGGCCGGCGCGATCCTCGCGATCGTCGGCTTTCCCGAGGCGGCGAAGCCGGGAACGGTGCCGGCCGCAACGCTGGACCGGCTGACGATCCTGTTCGCGCTGCTCTATCTGGTGCTCGGCCTGGGCGCGGCGGCGCTCTATTGGCGCTTCCCATTCGGCAAGGACGAGCATCTGGCGCGGGTGGAGCGGTTGCGCGCGGCGGTGTGATTTGCCCCCTCGTGGGAGATTGAAACTAGACTGCCATCAGGCCGGGGATTTCCGGGAGTAGTTCGCGGGCGAGGAAGCCCATCGGGCCGATGCGATTGGCGCAAGCGCGGCCGGCTTCGCCGTGGAGCCAGACGCCCCAGGCCGAGGCGGTCAGCGGCGCGGCGCCGCGCGAGAGCAGGCCGGCGATGATTCCGGCAAGGATGTCGCCCGATCCGCCGGTGGCAAGGCCGTGACCGCCGCCGGGATAATGGAGCATCGATCCGTCGGGGGCGGCGATCCAGGTCTCGGCGCCCTTGAGCAGCACGACTGCACCGAAGCGATCGGCAGCGCTGCGGGCCAGCGCTTCTGGATTGCGCTTTGCCTCCTGTTCGTCGCAGTCCATCAGCCGCGCCATTTCGCCGGCGTGCGGGGTGAGGATGATGCGGCCCTGGCGGCGGACCGCATCGGGCATTGCGGCGACCGCGGGGATCGCGGCGGCATCGAGGACGATCGACTGATGCGCGCCTGCCGCGGCGAGCACCGGGCGGAGGATCGCCTCGGCACCCGCCTCAGCGCCCATGCCGGGGCCTAGGACAAGCGCGTCGCAGCGCTCGAGATAGCCGCACAGCGTCTCTCCCGCGGCGTCGGCGAGTTCGCCCGCGGCGTTGGCGGGGAGCGCGTAGACCGCCGCCTCGGGCATCGCGATGCCGAGCGGGAGTGTGGCGAGGGTCACCGTGGCCAGTTGGACCTTGCCGGCGCCGGCGCGCAATGCCGCCTCCCCGGTGAGGCGCAATGCGCCGGGGACGGTCAGCGAGCCGCCGGCGGCGAGGACGCGGCCGCGGCTGTTCTTGTCGGTATCGGCGTCGGGCTCGGGCAGCGGGTTCGCCGCGCGCCAGGCGGCGTCGATCCCGGTCATCCGCGCGCCGCCACCATCGCGTCGGGCGCGCTGGTCACTGCTGCCTGGGGGTCTTCCTCCATCGGCGCGGTGACGTTGTAGCGGACCAGCACGAGCCCGCCATCCTTGCCGACGCTGTCGTCATGGACATATTCGGTGACCGAGCAATTGGCGACGTCGCCTTCCTTGTCGATGGCGAGGATCTCGGCCTCGCTGAGGTTCTCGATCACATAGCGCATGCACAGCACGACGACCTGATGCGCGACGATCATCACGTCGCGGCCGGCATGGTGGAGCGAGACCGTGTCGAGCACCGAGCGCAGGCGGAAGATCACGTCGCACCAACTCTCGCCGCCGGGCGGCCGATGATAGAATTTGCCGAGCAGGCGGCGGAACTCGGCCTGTTCTGGAAGGACGGCGCGGATGCCCGCGGTGGTGAGCCCATCGAGGATGCCGAACTCCTTCTCGCGCAGCCGCTCGTCGCCGCAGATCGCCTCGTCGGGATCGGCACCGCCGGCGTCGCGGAATATCCGTGCGGTCTCGCGGGCGCGCAGATAGGGCGAGACCAGGATCACGTCAGGACGGCCGTTGCCCTTGCCGTGCGCGAACCATTTGCCCAGCGCCTCGGCCTGCTGCTCGCCGAGCCGCGAGAGGGGCACGTCGACGTCACGAATGTCGATCGCGATGCGATGCTCGCCACTGGCATGGGCGAGATCGCGGGCGACATTGCCGGCGCTCTGGCCGTGGCGAACGAGCCACAGGCGGGCAGGCCAGCGGCGGGTGGTCATGCGGGACGGATCGAGCAAGGCATGGGGGAAGGAATGCCGCAGGGCCGCGAGCGTTCCCGCGCCGGCTCAGCCGGTCGGGTTGAGCAGCACCCAGAGGCGCGCGATCCTGCCGTCCTCGATCTGTGCAACATCCGCACCGGTGACCGCCACCGGTCCCCCGGCGGGGCCGGCATGCCAGCGCAGTGTCGCCAGGCCGTGATGGCCGACCGCCTTGCCTTCGGGCGTGAAGGCGAAGGCGGGGCCGAACTGCTCGAGCAGCGCGCCGGCGACCTTCGAAATGGCGGCGCGGCCTTCGATCACCTTGTCGGGCTCGTACATCACCGGCTCGGCGACATAGAGCTCGGCGATCGCGGCATCGCGCTTGCTGGCGTCGCGCTCGCCGAACACGCGGTTGAGGTTCGCATGCAGCAAGGCGTCGTAATCGGTGTCGGGCATGGCGTGTCTCCTCGGTTCAGGCGCCGGCAGCGGTGAGGCGGTCGAGCTGGTCGGCGGTGAGGGTCAGATCCCAGGCGCCGATCAATTCGTCGAGCTGCTCGATCGAGGTCGCGCTGGCGATCGGCGCAGTGACGCCGTCCTGCGCGGCGAGCCAGGCGAGCGCGATCTGGGCGAGGGTGGCGCCGGTCCGCGCGGCGACCGCGTCCATCGCGGCGAGGACGGCTGGCCCCTTGCCGTCGATATAGGCCTGCATCCGCCCGCCGCGGACGCTCTTTCCGAAATCGGCGGCAGACCGGTATTTGCCGGTCAGATAGCCCGAGGCGAGCCCGTAAAAGGGCACCACGCCGATATTGTGGGTGATGCATAGGTCCTGCAGCTCGCCTTCGAATTTGTGGCGGCTGACGAGATTATATTCGGGCTGGAGCACCCGGTAATGCGGCAGGCCGGTGCGGTCGGCGAGGTCGAGCGCCGATTTGAGCCGCAGTGCGTGGAAGTTCGAGGCGCCGAGCGCGCGGACCTTGCCGGCCTTGATCAGCGTGTCGAACGCGGCGAGCACGTCCTCCTGCGGCACGGCCTCGTCATCCTGATGCGCGAAATAGAGGTCGATCGTGTCGATGCCGAGCCGCTGGAGCGAGGCCTCGGCGGCGGCGGCGATGCGCGTCGGGGCGAGCTTGGCGCCGCCGTCGCCGTCGAGCATGCCGACCTTGGTGGCGATCAGCACCTGGTCGCGCTTGCCGGAGGTGCGCAGCCATTCGCCGATAATCGTCTCGGATTCGCCGCCCTGATGGCCGGGGACCCAGGCCGAATAGACGTCGGCGGTGTCGATCATCACCCCGCCACGCTCGGCGAAGCGATCGAGGATGCGGAAGCTCGCGGCCTTGTCGACCGTCCAGCCGAAGACGTTGCCGCCGAGGACGAGCGGGGGCGTGGCGAGGCCGCTGGCGCCGAGGTCACGTGATGTCATTGCGGAGTCTCCGTTGCGCCATTGTCGGTTGCGTTGATGTCGGCCGCCGCAGCGGCCTCGTCGAGCTGGCGTGCCTCGCCGCGGCTAAGCCCGCCGGGGCCCGGATCGGTGTCCGATCCGCCACAGCCGGCGAGCGCAAGGGCGAGGAACAGCGGCAGCAAACGCATCAGTCGGTGATCTCGTTGCCGCCTTCGGCGCTTTCGTCGAACGCGGCATTGCCGGCGCTGCCGTTTTCGGGGGCATCGGCCGGGCTGATCGCCGCCTCGGTGGCGGCGTTGGCGGCGTTCACGTCGGCGACGGCCTCGCCCATGGCATTGCTGTCGCCACCCAGCGTCTCGTTCGCCTCGGCGGCTTCGTTCTTGGCGCCGCTGCAGGCGGTCAGGCTGGCGAGCGCCAGCATCGCGGCGGGAAGGAGGGAGCGCATGCGATTTACCTTTTGGATGTTTCGCGCCATGGGCTAGCCGAGGCGCGACGGATGGCGCAACCGCGCGCACCTAGATTGACCTGATATAAAGATATCTTTATATCTCTATCCGACATGAACTCCGCTCTCGCCATCTTCCGTGCGCTCGCCAATTCGACGCGGCTGCGCGTGCTCGCGCTGCTCCGCTCGATGGAGCTCAGCGTCGGCGAGCTCGCGCAGGTGCTCGGGCAGAGCCAGCCGCGGGTGAGCCGGCACGTCAAGATCCTGTGCGACGCCGGGCTGGCCGAGCGGCGCAAGGAAGGCAGCTGGGTGTTCGTCGCGCTGGGCGGAGCGGACACCGTCGGGCCGGTCCTCGCCGCGCTCGATGCCTGGGAGGCGGGCGACCATTGGGGCGTCGCCGACGAGGCGCGGCTCGCCGCGGTGCGCGCCGACCGGGCGAGCGCCGCGGCCGAATGGTTCGAAGCGCATGCCGGCGAATGGGACGCGATCCGATCGCTCCACATCGCCGAAGAGCAGGTCGAGGCGGCGATGGCCAAGGCGCTGGGCGATGCCAAGCTCGGCTGCCTGGTCGATATCGGCACCGGCACCGGGCGGATGCTCGAACTGTTCGCGCCGCTGGCCGGGCAGGCGCTGGGGATCGACCGGTCGTCCGAGATGCTGCGGCTGGCGCGCGCCAAATTGTCCGAGCGCGGACTGGCCAATGCCGAACTGCGCCAGGCCGATCTTTATGCGCTGCCGCTTCAGGATGGCGGCGCCGACGCCGCTATATTGCACCATGTGCTCCATTTCGCGCAGCAACCGGGCGCGGCGATCGGCGAGGCGGCGCGGGTGCTCGACGATGGCGGCAAGCTGCTGATCGTCGATTTCGCCCCGCACGACCGCGAGGATCTGCGCTCCCGTGACGCGCATACGCGGCTGGGCTTTTCGGACGAGCAGATCCTCGGCTGGTTCGACAGCGCCGGGCTCTCCCCGGTGCAGATCGAGACGCTCGAAGGCGGCGAACTCACCGTGAAACTATGGCTGGGTCGCAAGACCGGCATCGAGACCAAGGAAGTGAAGGCGGCATGAGCAACGTGGATCCCTTTGGCGCGCCGCTGTTCGCCGATGTCGCCGGCGATGTCGAAGTGAGCTTCGAATTCTTCCCGCCCAAAAGCGAGAAGATGGAAGAGACGCTGTGGGACTCGATCGAGACGCTGTCGCCGCTCGACCCGCGCTTCGTCAGCGTGACCTATGGCGCCGGCGGCACGACGCGCGAGCGCACCCACAACACCGTGGCGCGGATTGCGCGCGAGACCCGCATCCCGGCGGCGGCGCACCTCACCTGCGTCGAGGCGACCAAGGACGAGATCGACCAGGTCGCGCGCGACTATTGGGACGCCGGCGTGCGCCACATCGTCGCGCTGCGCGGCGATCCGCCGCGCGCGGGCGACAAATATGCGACGCATCCCGGCGGATACGAAAATGCCGCCGATCTGGTGGCGGGGCTTCGGAAGCTCCACCCGTTTGAGATTTCGGTCGCGGCCTATCCCGAATGCCATCCGGATTCGCCCAATGCGACCGCGGACATCGACAATCTCAAGGCCAAGATCGATGCCGGCGCAAACCGCGCGATCACGCAGTTCTTCTTCGAGCCCGAGACGTTTTTCCGCTTCCGCGATGATGTCGCCAAGGCCGGGATCGACGCCGAGATCGTGCCGGGGATCATGCCGGTGATGAGCTTCGCCAGCGTCCAGCGGATGTCGGCGATGTGCGGCACGGCGGTGCCGGCCTGGATGGGGCGGCTGTTCGAGGGGCTCGACGAGCGTCCCGCCGCGCGCCAGCTGGTCGCCGCGACGTTGGCGGCGGAGCTGGCCCGAAAGCTGTATGCCGGCGGCGTGCGGCAGTTCCACTTCTACACGCTCAACCGCGCCGAGCTGAGCTACGCGATCTGCCATTTGCTGGGCGTGCGGCCGAAGGTCGGCGCGGCGTTGGCGGCGGCGTGATTCTATTAGGAATGAGCATGACACCACGCGAGAAACTGCTGGCCGAAGCTGCCAAGCGCATCCTGATCACCGACGGCGCGTTCGGCACCGAGATCCAGAACTGGAAGCTGGGCGAGGAAGCCTATGCCGGCGATCTCGGGCTGAGCCACGACCAGAAGGGCAATAACGACATCCTCGCGCTGACCAAGCCCGAGGTGCCGGCGAGCATTCACCGCGCCTATTTCGAGGCGGGGGCGGACATCGCCGAGACCAACACCTTCTCGGCCAACCGGATCAGCCAGGCCGATTACGGCGCCGAACATCTGGTGCGCGAGATCAATGTCGAGAGCGCGAAGCTCGCGCGCAGCATCGCCGACGAGTTCGAGGCCAAGGATGGCCGCCCGCGCTTCGTGGCGGGCGCGCTGGGGCCGACCAACAAGACGCTGTCGCTGAGCCCCGACGTCAACGATCCGGGCTATCGCGAGATCGACTTCGATTACCTGAAAGAAGTGTATCGCGAGCAGATCGACGCGCTGGTCGAGGGCGGGGTGGACTTCATCCTGATCGAGACGGTGTTCGACACGCTGAACTGCAAGGCCGGGATCATGGCGGCGATCGAAGCGGGCAACGATCTGGGCCGCGACTTGCCGATCATGCTGTCGATGACGCTGACCGATCTTTCGGGGCGCAACCTTTCGGGGCACACGGTCGAGGCGTTCTGGCACGCGGTGCGCCATGCCAAGCCGGTGACGATCGGGCTCAACTGCTCGTTCGGCGCCGAGCAGCTGCGGCCGCATGTGAAGACGCTGAGCGCGCTGTGCGACACGCTGATCATGGTCTATCCGAACGCGGGCCTGCCCAACGAATTGGGCGCCTATGACGAAGCGCCGGCGACGACTGCCGGGCTGGTCAAGGAATGGGCCGATGCCGGGCAGGTCAACGTGCTCGGCGGCTGCTGCGGATCGACGCCGGCGCATATCAAGGCGATCGCCGACGCGGTTGCCGACTTGCCCGCGCGGCCGATCCCGGTGCCCGAAGTGCGCACGCGGCTTGCCGGGCTCGAGCCGTTCACGATGGCGGCCTGATCAATGGCGAATACAAGCCACTGGACCGTGCGCGAAGCGGGGGCGATCGATGCGCCAGCGCTGGCGCTGGTCGGTGGAGCGACGTTCCTCGAAACCTTTGCCGGGGTGCTGGCGGGAGGCTCGATCGTCGAGCATTGTGTCGTCGCGAATAGCGCCGAGAGGTACCAGCAGTATATCGCCGAGGGCGGGCGTGCCTGGCTGGCAGAATTGGCGCCGGGATCGGCGCCGGTGGGCTTTGCGTTGCTCACCAAAGCGCAGCTCCCCGGGGCAGGCGAGGGCGATATCGAGCTCAAGCGCATCTACACGCTCTCGCGCTTCCATGGCAGCGGGATCGGGGCGGCGCTGATGCAGGCGGCGATTGCCGGTGCGCAAGGGGGGCGGCGGTTGCTGCTCGGCGTCTACGCGGGCAATCAGCGCGCGATCGCATTTTACCGCAAGAACGGCTTCGAGCAGATCGCCGAGCGCAAGTTCGACGTCGGCGGCACGCTGTATGACGACGTTGTCCTTGCTCGGCCGCTCGCCGCCTGAACTCCAGCATAGAATAGACAAATGACCACCAATCTCTCCACCAACTTCGTCAATATCGGCGAGCGCACCAACGTCACCGGCTCGGCCCGCTTCAAGAAGCTGGTGATGGCCGGAGACTATGCCGCCGCCGTCGAAGTCGCGCTGCAGCAGGTCGAGGCCGGCGCGCAGGTGCTCGACGTCAACATGGACGAGGGGTTGCTCGACGCGCACGAGGCGATGACGACCTTCCTCAAGCTCATCCAGGCCGAGCCCGACATCGCGCGGATCCCGGTGATGGTCGACAGCTCGAAATGGGACGTGATCGAGGCCGGGCTGAAATGCGTCAGCGGCAAGCCGATCGTCAATTCGATCAGCATGAAGGAAGGCGTCGACCAGTTTCTGGAGCATGCGCGGAAATGCATGGCCTATGGCGCCGCGGTGGTGGTCATGGCGTTCGACGAGGTCGGCCAGGCCGACACCCAGGCGCGCAAGGTCGAGATCTGCTCGCGCGCCTATGACCTGCTCGTCGGGATCGGCTTTCCGCCCGAGGATATCATCTTCGATCCCAATGTGTTCGCGGTGGCGACCGGGATCGAGGAGCATAACAATTACGGCGTCGACTTCATCGAGGCGTGCCGCGAGATCAAGGCGCGCTGCCCGCATTGCCATATCTCGGGCGGGCTTTCGAACCTGAGCTTCTCGTTCCGCGGCAACGAAGTCGTTCGCAAGGCGATGCACTCGGTGTTCCTATATTATGCGATCCCTGCCGGCATGGACATGGCGATCGTCAATGCCGGCCAGCTCGACGTCTATGATCAGATCGACCCCGAGCTGCGCACCGCGGTCGAGGATGTCATCCTCAACAAGGATCCCGAGGCCGGCGACCGGCTCGTCGCGCTTGCCGAGAAATATCGCGGCACCGATGCGGTGGCCGAGAAGCAGGCGGCCGAATGGCGCGGCTGGGAAGTCTCGAAGCGATTGGAGCATGCGCTGGTCAAGGGCATCGACGCGTTCGTCGTCGAGGATACAGAGGAATGCCGCCTGGCGTTCGCGCGGCCGATCGAAGTGATCGAGGGCCCGCTGATGGACGGCATGAACGTGGTCGGCGACCTGTTTGGATCGGGCAAGATGTTCCTGCCGCAGGTGGTCAAGTCGGCGCGCGTGATGAAGAAGGCGGTGGCGCATCTGCTGCCCTTCATCGAGGCCGCCAAGGAGCCCGGCGCCAAGGGCAAGGGCAAGATCATCATGGCGACGGTCAAGGGCGACGTCCACGATATCGGCAAGAACATCGTCGGCGTGGTGCTCCAATGCAACGGCTTCGAAGTCGTCGATCTGGGGGTCATGGTGCCCTGGTCGAAGATCATCGAGGCGGCCAACGAGAATGATGCCGACATGATCGGCCTGTCGGGGCTGATCACGCCGAGCCTCGACGAGATGGTGACCGTCGCCGAGGAGATGCAGCGCTCGAACATGACGATGCCGCTGCTGATCGGCGGCGCGACGACCAGTCGCGTGCATACCGCGCTGCGCATCGAGCCAGCCTATAAGGGCCCGGTGGTGCATGTGCTCGACGCATCGCGCGCCGTGGGCGTGGCGACGACGCTCGTGTCGAGCACCATTCGCGACGACTATGTCGCCAAGATCGCCGCCGAGTACGAGCAGGTCCGTGTCGCGCGCGCGAACAAGGGGCAGAGCGAGTTGGTGCCGATCGGCGCCGCGCGGGACAATGGCTTCGATGCAGACATGAGCCTCAAGCCCGGCAAGCCGCGGATGCCGGGGGTGCACGAGTTTCTCGACTGGGACCTTGAGGATCTCCGGAAATATATCGACTGGACGCCGTTCTTCCGCGCCTGGGAACTTGCGGGCAATTACCCCGCAATCCTCGAGGACAAGGTGGTCGGCGAGAGCGCGACCTCGCTGTTCGCCGACGCGCAGGCGATGCTCGACAAGATCATCGCCGAGAAGTGGCTGACCGCACGCGGCGTCGCCGGGCTATGGCCGTGCCGGCGGCAGGGCGACGACATCATCGTTCATGTCGAGGACGAGGTGCATGTCACGCTGCCGATGCTCCGCCAGCAAATCGCGAAACGGGAAGGCCGGGCGAACATGTGCCTGGCGGACTTCATCGATCATGACGGCGACTGGATCGGCGGGTTTGCCGTCGGCATCCACGGGATCGAGCCGCATCTGGCGCGCTTCAAGAACGCGATCGACGATTACAGCGACATCCTGCTCAAGGCGCTGGCCGACCGGCTTGCCGAGGCGTTCGCCGAGCGGCTCCACCAGTTCGTGCGCACCTCGCTTTGGGGCTATGCCGAGGGCGAGCAGCTGACCAACGAGGCGCTGATCAAGGAGCAATATCGCGGTATCCGCCCGGCGCCGGGCTATCCGGCGTGCCCCGAGCACAGCCTCAAGCCGATCCTGTTCAAGATGCTCGACGCGCACAAGCGCACCGGCATCAGCCTGACCGAGAGCTTCGCGATGCTGCCGACCGCGGCGGTCAGTGGCTTTTATTTCGGGCACCCGCAGGCCGAATATTTCGGCGTCGCGCGGATCGGGCAGGACCAGCTCGAGGAATATGCCACGCGCCGGGGCGTGCCGCTGGAGCTGGCGACACGCTATCTGCGGCCGAATCTGGACTAATGCGCGGTCCCGGCCGGCTCGGCATAGACCGTGTCGGTCGGACCATAGCCGGTGATGTAGACGTGCGCGCCCTCGGGGCCGGTGCGCGCGAAATGGGGCACGCCGGCGGGCTCGGTGTAGAAGCTGCCGGGGGGCAGCGGCTTGCGCAGCGCGTCGTCGGCGTGCGGCCCGTAGCCGAAGTGCCACATGCCCGAGACAACCGTCGCGGTACGCTCATCCTTGTGGCTGTGCGCAGCGATGCGGGTGTTGGGCGGCACCTTTATCTCGATGGCGAACAGGCCGGGCTTGGTCGGATCGCCGCTCAGCACGCGGGTCTCGACGCCGGCCAGCCCCGAGGTGCCGGCCACCGCGCGATCTGGGGCAGCGCGGCGACTTCGGCCGGAGTCAGGCGGACTTCGCGATCAGCGGGCGCCGCGGCGAGCAGGCCGGCGAGCGCGAGCGCCGCGCGCATCATCTCGCCGCCAGGAAATCGGTGACGAGCTTGGTCGTCGCTGCCGGATTTTCCTCCATGATCCAATGGCCCGATCCCGGCACAATGCCGCCGGTTACATTGGTGGCGGCGAAGCGCATGATCGCCGCCATCTGATCGCCGAAGCTCTTCTCGCCGCCCAGCGCGAGGACCGGCATCGCAAGCTTGCCGCGCGCGGCGAGGAAGCCGCGATTGTCGATGGCGTCCTGATCGAACGCGGCGAACTGCGCGAAGCCGGCATGCATGTTGCCGGGACGGGCATAGAGCGCCGCATAATGGGCGCGCGAGGCTTCGTCGAAATGCTTCGGATCGGCGGAGAATTCGTTCCAGAACCGATCGAGATAGATGCGCTCGCGGCCGGCGACGAGGCGCTCCATATCGGGGCCGCCAAAGCGGAAATGCCAGAGCAGCGGGTTCTTGAGCACTTCCTCCCACGGACCGATGCCGGGAACGGGGGCGTCGATCAGCACCAATTTGGTCACCCGCTGCGGGTTTTGCACCGTAAAGGCATAGGCGACCATGTTGCCGATATCGTGCGCAACGACATCGGCCTTGGCGATCTTGAGCGTGTCGAGCAGCGCGACCATGTCGGCCGCCTGGGTCTTCTTGTCATAGCCGCCGGGCGCGACGGCAGAGAGGCCCATGCCGCGCAGATCCGGGACGACGACGGTGTGGTCGCGCATCAGCGCGGCGGCGAGCGGCGCCCACATGTCGCCGGTCTCGCCATAGCCGTGGAGCAGCAACACCGCGGGGCCACTGCCGCCGGTACGGACGTGGAGCGTGGTGCCGTTGGCGGCGATATCGGACTGGTGGAAAGACGCCGGATAGGCAGGGACCTGGGCGTGCGCGGGCACGGCGAGCAGGAGGGAGGCAAGGAACGAGGCGAGCAGGCGCATCTTATATATCCCCCTTTTTGACGACACCGAGTGTACGCGATCGTTTCGATTTTGACAGCGCGAAGATGCTGCGCCGCGGCGACTTAGGCACTGGACGGATCGCGGAGCGCAGCCCACTCTGCGCGACGCTGTCACGCCCGGAGACTCATACCCTTATGGCGGATAGCCAAAAGCCGCGGCCCTCGCTGATGAAGCAGATGGGGCCTGGCCTGATCACCGGCGCGGCGGACGACGATCCCAGCGGCATCGCGACCTACTCGCAGAGCGGTGCGCAGTTCGGCTATGGCCTGCTGTGGACGATGGCGCTGACCTACCCGCTGATGTCGGCGGTGCAGCTGATCAGCGCGCATATCGGGCGAGTGACCGGCAAGGGGCTCGCCGCGAACATGCGCCGTCTGTTGCCGGGCTGGGCGATGGCGGCGCTGGTCACTTTGCTGTTCGTCGCGAACACGATCAACATCGGCGCGGACATCGCCGCAATGGGCGACGCGGCGCAGATGGTGGTGGGCGCGGGCGAGCATTGGTTCACCATCGGCTTTGCGTTGCTCAGCCTCGTCCTCCAGGTCTTCGTACCCTATCACCGCTATGCGCGGGTGCTGAAGTGGCTGACGATGTCGCTGCTCGCGTATGCCGCGGTGCTGCTGGTGGTGCATGTCGATTGGGCGGCGGCCGGCATCGGGCTGGTGATCCCGACGATCGCTGGGGCATCGGCAGTGGCGACGATCGTCGCGGTGTTCGGCACGACGATCAGCCCCTATCTGTTCTTCTGGCAGTCGGCGCAGGAAGTGGAGGAGATTGAGGACGATCCCGAGGCGCTGCCGCTCAACGACGCGCCCGAACAGGCGCCGCGCGAGATGGCGCGGATGCGGGTCGATACGCTTGCGGGGATGGCGTTCTCCAATCTTATCGCACTGGCGATCATGGTCGCGACCGCGACGACGCTCCACGCCAAAGGCGTGACCGAGATCGCGACTGCCGCCGATGCCGCGAACGCCCTGCGTCCGGTGGCAGGCGATTTCGCCTTTGCGCTGTTTGCGCTCGGGATCATCGGCACCGGAATGCTCGCAGTGCCGGTGCTCGCCGGATCGGTGGCGTTTGCGGTGGGCGACTGGCTGGGCTGGAAGTGCGGGCTCGAGCATCGGCTTCAGGAAGCCAAGGGCTTCTATTCGGTCATCGCCGTCGCGACACTGCTCGGTATCGGGCTCGACTGGGCGCCGATCGAGCCGATCCAGGCGCTGTTCTGGAGCGCCGTGATCAACGGCGTCGCCGCGGTGCCGATCATGGCGGTGATGATGATCGTCGCGTCGAGCGAGCGAACCATGGGCGATTTCCGGGTGACGGGCCTGTTGCGCGCGCTCGGCTGGCTCGGCACGGCGGTGATGGCGCTGGCAGCGGTGGCGATGGCGGCGTGGCCATGACGCAGTGCAACACCGGACTTGGGAGAATCCGCCGCAGGTGCTAGGCGCGCGGCCATGCTCAACCTGACCGACATCACGGTGCGCCTCGGCGGACGCACGATCATCGACGCCGCCACGGCCAAGCTGCCACCCAAGGGCCGTATCGGGCTGATCGGCCGCAACGGCGCGGGCAAGTCGACTCTGGTCAAGGTGATCGCCAGCCAGCTCGAACCCGATACCGGCAGCGTCGAGATGCCGCGCGGCGCCAAGCTCGGCTATATCGCGCAGGAAGCGCCGCATGGCGATGCCACGCCGTTTGAGACGGTGCTCGAAGCCGATGTCGAGCGCGCCGCACTGCTGGCCGAGAGCGAGACCAGCCAGGATCCCGACCGGCTGGGCGAAGTCTATGAGCGGCTGATGGCGATTGACGCCTATACCGCGCCGAGCCGTGCTGCACAGATCCTGGTCGGCCTCGGCTTCGACGAAGAGATGCAGCACCAGCCGCTCGACAGCTTCTCGGGCGGGTGGAAGATGCGCGTAGCGCTGGCCTCGCTGCTGTTCTCGCAGCCAGACATGCTGCTGCTCGACGAGCCTTCGAACCATCTCGATCTCGAAGCGGTGCTGTGGCTCGAGGATTTCCTGAAATCCTATCCGGCGACGATCCTGCTGGTCAGCCACGAGCGCGACTTCCTCAACAATGTCGTCGACCACATCCTGCACCTCGATCGCGGCAAGCTGACGCTCTATCCGGGCGGCTATGACGCGTTCGAGCGTCAGCGCGCCGAGCGCCAGGCCCAGCTCGCCTCGGCGCGGGCCAAGCAGCAGGCGCAGCGCGAGCATCTCCAGGCCTATATCGCCAAGAACAGCGCGCGCGCCTCGACCGCGAAACAGGCGCAGTCGCGCCAGAAGGCGCTCGCCAAGATGCAGCCGATCGCCGAGCTGCTCGACGATCCGACGCTGAGCTTCGACTTCCCCAATCCCGACGAGCTGCGCCCGCCGCTGATCACGCTGGACCTGGCGACGGTGGGCTATGGCGAGACGCCGATCCTCAAGCGGCTGAACCTGCGCATCGACCCTGACGATCGCGTCGCGCTGCTCGGCCGCAACGGCAACGGCAAGACCACGCTCGCCCGGCTGCTCGCGGCGCAGCTGACGCCGATGGAAGGCGAAATGAACGCCAGCGGCAAGATGCGGGTGGGCTATTTCACCCAGTATCAGGTCGAGGAACTCGATCGCGACGAGACGCCGCTCCAGCACATGACCAACCTGATGAAGGGCGCGACGCAGGGTGCGGTGCGCGGCCAGCTCGGCCGGTTTGGCTTCTCCGGGCAAAAGGCGACCACCGAGGTCGGCAAGCTCTCGGGCGGCGAGCGCGCGCGGCTCGCGCTGGCGCTGATCACGCGTGATGCGCCGCACATGCTGATTCTCGACGAGCCGACCAACCATCTCGACGTCGATGCGCGCGAGGCGCTGATCCAGGCGCTCAACGAATATACCGGCACCGTCGTGCTGGTCAGCCACGATCGCCACATGCTCGAAATGACCGCCGACCGGCTGGTGCTCGTCGACAGCGGCACGGCCAAGGAATTCGACGGCTCGCTGGACGATTACATCGCCTTCGTGCTTTCCAAGGAAGGCGCGGGGCCCAAGCTTTCCAAGGCCGACAAGAAGGAGGCCCGCCGCCTCGCCGCCGAAGCGCGCGAGAAGGGCACCGAGCTGCGCAAGGCGGCCAAGGACGCCGAGGCCGCGCTGGCCAAGCTGACGGCGCAACGCGTCGCCGTCGACCAGGCGATGTTCGATCCGTCGACTGCCGAGGCGGCGCTCGCCAAGCTGACGATGACCGAGTTGATGAAACGCCGGGCCGAGCTCAACGACAAGATCGACGCGGCCGAAGCGGCGTGGCTCGAAGCGAGCGAGGCGCTGGAGGGAATCGAGGCCTGAGCGGTCAGGCCGGCGAGGGCGGGCAGCGGCGCGGGGCGAGCAGCGCGACCAGCGCCAGGCCGATCAGCACGCCGATGATCGCCCCGAACAGTGCATTGGGCAGGTGCAGCTTTCCAGCTGCGATGATCGTGGCGGGAACGAGCGCGGCGGGGAAAACGGCGAGCAGTCGGCGGTTCATGGTGACTCCTTGACGTGCCGCGTTTCCCCCGCTTCGCCGCAGCCGTCAATCGCCCGCATCGAGATAGTCGGCATCGCTGACCTGCTCCAGCCAATCGACCGCCTTGCCATCCTGCGCTTCGGCAATGGCGATATGGGTCATCGCGCTGGTGTCGGTCGCGCCGTGCCAGTGGCGCTCGCCGGGGTCGAACCAGATGATGTCGCCGGGGCGAATCTCTTCCCTGGGGCCGCCTTCGCGCTGTGCCCAGCCCAACCCCGCGGTGACGATCAGTGTCTGGCCGAGCGGATGGGTGTGCCAGGCGGTGCGCGCGCCGGCCTCGAACGTCACGATCGCGCCGCCCAGCCGGGCCGGCGTCTCGCGCTGGAAGGGCATGTCGAGCCGCACGGTGCCGGTAAAATACTCGGCCGAGCCGGATGCCGAGGGCTTCGAACCACTGCGTTGAATGTGCATATGCCGCCTCCGTCTTCTGGTCTGGACGTGGTAACCAGCGAGCAGGAGGATCGCTCCTCTCTTGCCGTGGGGCAAGAGCGCGCTACACCCGCGCCAAAGGGGAGACCGAATGGCGACCGCAGCAGCAGAGCCCAGTGCGAAGGAAATGCGCCTGGTGATCGGCGCCTCGTCGCTGGGCACGATCTTCGAATGGTATGACTTCTTCATCTTCGGGACACTGACGACCTCGGGGATCATCGGCTCGACTTTCTTCCCGGCGGGCAACGCCTTGCTCGAGACGTTGCTCGCCTGGGCGACCTTCGCGGTCGGGTTCGGCTTTCGGCCGCTCGGTGCGGTGCTGTTCGGCTATCTCGGCGATCGGCTGGGGCGCAAATACACCTTCCTCGTCACGATCACGCTGATGGGGCTCGCCACCGCGGGGCTGGGGCTGGTGCCCGGCTATGCGGTGATCGGGGCGGCAGCACCGATCACGATCATCGTATTGCGCATCCTCCAGGGGCTGGCGTTGGGCGGCGAATATGGCGGGGCGGCGATCTATGTCGCCGAACATTCGCGCGCTGGCCGGGCCGGCTTCCACACCAGCTTCATCCAGGCGAGCGTGGTCGGCGGCTTCGTGCTCAGCCTCGCTGTGGTGCTCACGGCCAAGCTGCTGCTCGGCGACGTATGGATGGCGTGGGGCTGGCGTGCGCCGTTCCTGTTCTCGATCGTGCTGCTCGCCGTGTCGTTGTGGATGCGGCTCAAGCTTTCCGAGAGCCCGGTGTTCCAGGCGATCAAGGAAGCCGGCGAGACTGCGCGCAATCCGTTCGTCGAGAGCTTCACCTATCCGGGCAACTGGAAGCGGCTGCTCGTCGCGCTGTTCGGCATCGCGGCGGGGCTGACGGTGATCTGGTACACTGCGATGTTCTCGGTACTGTCGTTTCTTTCGGGGCCGATGCGGCTCGACCCCACTGCCGCGCAATTGATCACCGGCGGCGGGGCGCTGCTGGGAACAGTGTTCTTCGTGCTGTTCGGGCGGCTGTCGGACCGAGTCGGGCGCAAGAAGCCGATCGTGATCGGCTATGCGCTCACCCTGGTGCTGCTGTTTCCGTTGTTCTGGGTGATCGGCAGCGCCGCCAATCCCGGGCTGGCCGAGGCGGCGCGGCGGGCGCCGGTGATCGTCTCTGGGCTGCACTGCCGCTACGATCCCTTCACGACCAGGCAGCGCGATGAATGCGGCCAGGTGCTCGATCACTTCTCGCGAAAAGGCGTGGCTTACAAGACGGTACGGGCGCCTGTGGTGAGCGTGTCGATCGGTGGCGTTCCAGTGGAGGATACCCGTCCCGAGGCGCTCGACACTGCGCTGCAGGCGGCAGGCTATCCGATCGGCCACGTCGTGCCCTCGCCGGGCAACATCGCGATGATCGTGCTCGCGATGCTGTGCCTGATGGCGCTTTCCGGCGCGACCTATGGCCCGGTGGCGGCGCTGCTCTCAGAGATGTTTCCACCGAGTATCCGCTACAGCTCGATGTCGATCCCCTATCATGTCGGCACCGGCTATTTCGGCGGCTTCCTGCCGCTGATCAGCCAATATGTCGTCGCGCGCACCGGCAATCCCTATGCCGGACTGTGGTATACCTTCGCGGTGGTGGCGATGGCGCTGCTGGTCACGCTGTTCGGATTGAAGGAGACGGTGGCGCCCGCGCGCCGGGGGAGCTAGTCGCGCAGGCATGACTTTCGCGCCGCTTCGTCTCCGCCTCGATTCCGATGCCCTTGTCTCGAACTGGCGGACGCTCGCCGGGCTGAGCGGCAGCGCGGCCTGCGGCGCTGCGGTCAAGGCGAACGGCTATGGGCTCGGCGCGCGCGGCGTGGTCGAGCGGCTGGCGCAAGCGGGATGCCGCGACTTCTTTGTCGCGACCTGGCGCGAGGCGGCCGAGCTTGGCGATCTCGGCGTGGCGGTTTCGGTGCTCCACGGCGTGCGCGATGCCGACATGGCCGATCGGCCGCCGCATGCCCGGCCGGTGCTCAACACTGCCGGACAGGTCGCGCGCTGGCGCGACGCCGGCGGCGGCCCGTGCGACGTGATGGTCGATACCGGGATGAACCGGCTGGGCATCTCCGCGCAGGACATCGCCGACGGGCTGCTCGACGGACTGGCGATCGACACCCTGATGAGCCACCTCGCCGCTGCCGACGCGGATGTCCCGCTCAATGCCCGTCAGCGCGACGCCTTCGCGGCGCTGCGCGGCCTGACCGGCGCGAAGCGGATGAGCCTCGCCAATTCGGCGGGCATCGCGCTGGGGCCGGACTATCGTTTCGATCTCACGCGGCCGGGAATCGCCCTCTATGGCGGCGTCCAGCGTGCCGAACACGCCGCGATCCGCCAGGTCGTCACCCCGCAGGCGCAGATCCTCCAGCGCCGCCGGGTGCGTGCGGGCGAGACAGTGGGGTACAATGCGACCTTCACCGCACCGCGCGATATCGAAGTCGCGGTGCTCAACCTGGGCTATGCCGACGGCTATCTGCGCTGTTTCTCCGGGCGCGGGCAGGCGCTTGCGGGAGACGCGACGCTGCCGGTGCTCGGCCGCGTCTCGATGGACCTCACTGCGATCTGCGTCGAGGCGGCGCCGGAACTGGCCGAGGGCGACTGGGTGTCGATCGCCTATGACCTGCCCGCGACCGCGGCGCTGAGCGGGCTTTCGCAATATGAGCTGCTGACCGGGCTGGGCGCGCGGTTCGATCGGGTGTGGGGCTGAGGCCTTCGAGTGTCGAACTGAAAATTGGCCGGCAGATCGGAATCTGCCGGCCAATTTTTTATCGACGTTTCAAGCCGATACCATCAGAGGTCACGCTGGAGCTCACGAAGAGCGCGCGCCCAGACGATATTGCCGATCTGTAGATCGTTGGACGGTCGACACAGTCCGGATCAGAACTTGATGTTCAGATTCGCGAACAGCGTACGACCTACATAGTCGTAGCCCGAATAGAGCGGGGCATTTCCAGCCGTGGAGAAGCCGATCGCAGTGATCTTCGGGGGTGCCGTGTTGAGCAGGTTGCGAGCGCCAATCGTGAGCTGATACTGCTTTGCCACGTTGAACTGCACGGACAACGAATGCAGGAAGTAAGAGTTTGCTTCCAGATAATAGTTGTCCTTGTAATCCTGCAGAGTGTCGGGATCGACTTGTCCGGTCAGATTGTCGTACGCAAAATATTCGTAAGTCTTGTTATGATCGCCATCAGTCCAATCGAGACCGTAGCGGATAGTCACCGGGCCAATCGCGTACTTGGCATCGAAGGTGCCCGACCAGTCCGGCGATGTCAGGATGCCGTTGGAATTGGTCAGGAATTCCTCGGGGAACAGGCGGGTCGACTGCTCAGTGAACTTAGTCACGCTGGCATTTAGCGTAAGGCGTCCGCCGAACAGATTGCGTGCGTAGCGACCGTTGAACTCGAAGCCCTTGACGATATTTTCCGACAGATTGACGAAGCTGCTCGTCACGCTGAGAGCCTGATTGGCGTCACGGGTCACGAAGCGACAGAAGCCGGCCGTCGGGTCGAAATTAGCCGCTCCATAGCAGCGGCCGAGGATGGTTGCCGCGCTGAGGTCAGACACGCCATTTTCGACCTTTATATTGAAATAGTCGAGCGAGAGCGACAGCGAGCCCACCGAATCCGGAAGGCGCGGGTTGAGGACTGCACCAACCGTCCAGTTCTTCGAAGTTTCGGCGCTCAGGCCGGCTTCCGCCCCGCCGACGCGGAAGGTCGTGATGCCGTTACGTTGCTCGAAATCGGCTGGAAGACCGATCGAGGCGCAGTTGCGCGCGAGGATCTGCTGATTGGGGGATTGATCGCCCGCCGCGGGCAGCGCGCTACATGGATCGTTATTGGAGCCGAGGAAGCCGCTGGTTGCGCCCAGATACTGTTCCGCCAGCGCCGGTGCACGATAGGATGTGCCATAGCTGCCACGGATACCGAACCCGCGGAACAACTCCCACTCGCCTGCAATCTTGTAAGTCACGTCAGATCCGTAGGACGCATAATCCGTGTAGCGCGCCGATCCGGTCACGTTGAGCCGGTAGAAGAACGGCTTGTCGGAGAGCAGCGGCAGATAGATCTCGCCATAGCCTTCCTTGACGTTGTCGGAGCCCACCGTCGGAGTGGCCGCCGTCAGGCCAAACAGATTGCCCGCGATCGAGTTGGCATCGGGCTGGTCGTTGATGGACTGCTTGCGATACTCGGCACCAAGGGCGAGCTGCACGTCACCCCCCGGCAGAGCGAAAAGCGGACCATCGACATTGAACGATACCGTGGTTTCGCGGAACTGGGTCACGCCGACGGTATTGTCGACGATATAGTCACGGAACGCGCTGGGGAGCTGTCCGCCGATTACGGCCGCGCTGAGCGCCGGCGCGGCAACGCAGGTCGGGTTAGATGCCGCGCTCGCGCAGCTGAAGGTGCCGTTGCCATTCGCCACTACGTTCAGCGAGTTGGCGAGGCGATCGCTCAGGAACAATTCGGTCGCATAGGTCGCGTCGTTCCACGACTTGCCGATATAGGCGTCGTAGCGCCATTCGTTGAAGAGGAAGTCGCCACGAACGCCGGCCGACGCACGGACATAGTCGACCTTCTGGTCTGACGATGTCAGACCATAGCCGATGAATGCGCGCGCTGCGATGTTACGGCCGCTGGAGGTGACGGTAGGGTTCGCGAATACGCCATCACGAATCTCCGCCGGAAGCAGCGGGCTGCCCTGCAGATAATCGAGCGAAAGCTGGCGATACAGCGGTGAGGACGACTTGCGTCGGGTCGCCAGCAACTCGCCATAAACTTCCGAATTGCCGAACTTGTAAGTGGCGTTCAAATAGCCGGTGTAGGTTTCCACGCCGGTGATCAGCGGTTCTTCCTGCGACTGCGGATCGAAGGTGTCGCGGTCATAGGTGCCGACACCGAGATAGCCCGGAAACGGCCCGGTGGTGACGCCCGGCGCGGGTACGAAGCGGTTGAACCGGCCGACGGTGCCGCTCGTACGGCCGATCGCGTTGCGCGTCGGCAGACCAAGCGTATTGATGGTCACGCCGCCATTGTCGAGGGTGAAGCAGGCTCGCGGATCATCCGGTGAGTACACGTCGCCCGAGCCGAAGGCGCTACCCTCTCCGTCGAGAAATCCCCCGATCGGGCATTTGAAGAACTTGCTGTCGTTAAGCGACAGTTGCTCGCGCTTGCGATATTCGACCGAGCCAATCACGCTGAGCTGATCGGCATCCACGCCAAAGGTGGCAGCGTAGCGGCGATCGACTCCGGCGCCGACTTCGGGAAGGTTTACCTGCGCATCGAGCTGGAGCCCGCGCAGCTTTTGATCGGTGATGATGTTTACGACGCCCGCGACTGCGTCCGAACCGTAGACCGACGAAGCCCCGGCCTTCAGCACTTCGACACGGTCGACGATTGCGGTGGGCAGCACGTTAAGATCGGGGGACAGCAGAGAACCGCGCGACCCGCCCGGCGCAAGGCGACGCCCGTTGAGCAGGATCAGCGTGCGATTGGGCCCGAGGCCACGAAGGCCGAGCGTGTTGGCGCCCGTGCCGCCATCGGTAACATAGCCGCCATAGGCATTGTTGATCTGCGAGGTGCCCTGGGTGATCGCATTGCTCTGAAGCGCGTCGGTCACGCTGGCGAAGCCAGCCTGGGTGATCTCCTCCTTGCCAATTACCGTGATCGGCTCGGCGGCGGAAAATTCGTCGCGGCGAATGCGCGAACCAGTGACGACGATCGCGCTATTCTCTCCGTCATTTGCAGACGTTTCGTCCTGAGCAACAGTCACGCTGGCATCGTCGGAAGTAGTGGTCACCTGCGCGAACGCCATCGACGGCGTAAGCAGCAAGGAGCCTGCGAGCGCGGTTGCGCCTAGAAGGCAAGATAATTTCATTGACGAGCCCCTAACCCAGGCGGAATGCCTGAAGGGCCAATCACGCCGCAGTGCAGCGGTGCAGACAAGTTACATTAGCAAAGCATATTCGGTTTTTTGCACGACTGTTGCGATGATGTGACAGATGCGTGCGATAATTTCTCGCAAACCCCCGTTAATGCAACATTCAGAAACCGAGTTGGTGTGATGGCACACCAACTCGGCTCGATTTCATCCCCGTTCGACGCACATTGCGATGCCCATGCCGCCGCCGATGCACAGAGTCGCCAGTCCCTTTTTCGCATCGCGCTTCTGCATCTCGTAGAGCAGCGTGGTCAGCACGCGTGCGCCGCTCGCGCCGATCGGGTGGCCGATGGCGATTGCGCCGCCGTTGACATTGACCTTTGCTGCGTCCCAGCCGAGCTCCTTGCCGACCGAAAGTGCTTGTGCGGCAAAGGCTTCGTTGGCTTCGATGAGGTCCAAATCGGCGATCGTCCAGCCAGCCTTTTCGAGCGCTTTGCGCGATGCGGGCACCGGTCCGATGCCCATAATCGACGGATCGACGCCGGCCGAGGCCCAGCTCTTGATCGTGGCGAGGATCGGCGCGCCGCGCTTCTCGGCTTCCTCGCGGCGCATCATCACCAGCGCGGCGGCGCCGTCGTTGAGGCCCGAGGCGTTGGCGGCCGTGACGGTGCCGTCCTTCTTGAACGCCGGACGCAGGCCCGAGACCGAATTGAGCGTCGCGCCGGCACGGATATATTCGTCGTCGGACACCACGGTGTCGCCCTTGCGACCCTTGATCGTCACCGGCGCGATCTCGTCCTTGAACTTGCCCGCCGCGCGCGCGGCCTCCGCCTTGTTCTGGCTGGCGACAGCGAAACTGTCCTGTTCGGCGCGAGTGACCTGATATTGCTCGGCGAGATTCTCTGCGGTGATGCCCATGTGATAGCCGTTGAACACGTCGGTCAGGCCGTCCTTGATCATCGTGTCGACCAGGCTGACATCGCCCATCTTGGTGCCGGGGCGCAGCGACTGGGCGTGGGTGGACATCGACATCAATTCCTGCCCGCCCGCGACGACGATCGTGGCGTCGCCGGTGGCGATCGCCTGATAGGCGAGCGCGACGGCGCGCAGCCCCGAGCCGCACACCTGCTGGACGCCCCAGGCAGGGACTTCCTTGGGCACGCCCGCCGCCATCGACGCCTGGCGCGCCGGGTTCTGGCCCTGCGCCGCGGTGAGCACCTGGCCGAGGATCACTTCGCTGACCTCTTCGCCCTTCACCCCGGCCTGTTCGAGCGCGGCCTCGATCGCGACGCGGCCAAGCTCGTGCGCGGGCGTGGCGGCGAAGGCGCCGAGAAAGCTGCCCACGGGGGTACGCTTGGCGGCGGTGATCACGACGTCGGTCATCGATGGGGCTCCTGCGGGTTCTTTTGATCGTTGCGCGCTATCTAGTGGCGGGAAGCGCGGTTAGCCAGTCCGCCAGCGGTTGCCAGAGCTGCGCGCGGGCGCGCCCGCCGACGACCATGCCGACATGGCCGGTGGAGAGATTGCGGGTCTCGGCGAGCCGCGGCGCGCTGGCGGCCGGGACGATGCGATCGGTGGTCGAGACAAAGGACAAGCTGGGGCAGGCGAGCGCCGCCGGATCGACGGCGTGGCCCTCGATCCGCCAGCGCCCGGCGCCGGGCCGATCGGCGACGAAGAACTCGTCGAACAGCTCGCGCCCGGTGGCAAAAGGCAGCGGCGCGCCGCCATTGGCCCAATCCTCGAGCGCGACGAAGGCGCGCGCCGCTTCGCTGCCGGGCTCCAGCCGCGCGAAGCGCTCGAACTTGGCGACCGTGCGCTTGGGATCGAGCTGCCAGAAGCCGGCCTGGAGCACTTCCATCGGCACCACCCCCAGCGCCTCGCACGTGGCATGCGCCTCGTCCCACAGCGCCGAGATCGGATCGAGCGAGTCGCCATAACCGGCGAAGTGCCAGGGCGCCGCGATCGTCGCGACGCCGGCGACCGGCAGCGCAGCGGCGGCGCCCAGCGCCAGCGTCCCGCCCAGGCAATAGCCGACCAGCGCGGGCGCGCGATCGAGGCTGCGCAGCAGCGGCAGCAGCAACTGCTCGACATGCGCCGTGGCGTCTTCGCCGCGATGCTCGGGCGTCGGCGTACCCCAATCGACGAGCAGCGGCCGCAGGCCCTGGCGCGCGAGCCAACGGAGCAGCGAATTGCCGCGGGCGAGATCGAGCACCAGCGGCGGATTGATGATCGACGGGACGAACACCACCGGCCGCCCGCGCGCGCCATAATCGCGCAGCACCGCCCGGCCGGCCTGCGCCACCACCGGCTTGGGCGCGCGCGGGGCGGGGCGATCGGCCTCCTGATAGGCGCGCAAGCCGGCCAATGCCGCGGTGCGGCGCTCGGGCGATGTTGCAGTTTCGCTGCGCAGCAGTTCCAAAAACAGAGGTAAAGGGCGAGGCCCTTGTTGCGATGCGGAAAACGGTGTTAGGTGTGCGTCAGTCACGCGTGGGGGTCCACATGAAAAAAGCAGCGCCCGGTACGGGCCCGGTCATCATCAAGAAATATGCGAACCGGCGCCTCTACAACACCGAAACTTCGTCCTACATCACGCTCGACCATCTCGCAGCGATGACGCGCGAGGGCCGCGACTTCAAGGTCGTCGATGCCAAGACCGAGGACGACATCACCCATAACGTGCTGACGCAGATCATCATGGAAGAGGAATCGCGCGGGCAGACGATGCTGCCGGTCAATTTCCTGCGCCAGCTGATCGCGCTCTATGGCGATTCGATGCAGGCGATGGTGCCGGGCTATCTCGAAGCATCGATGGACAGCTTCCGCCGCAACCAGGAACAGTTCAAGTCGGCGGTCGAGGGCGCCTTCGCCAACTCGCCTTTTGCCGAGATGGCCAAGCGCAACATGGCGATGTTCGAAGCCGCGGCCGAGGCATTCAAGCCCGGCAGCGTGCCTGGCCTGACCCCGGCGGCGGCGCCTGCCGCCGAGACCGGCGACGACGTCTCGGCGCTCAAGGCCGAGCTCGCCCGGCTGCAGGACAAGATCGAAAAGCTGGCGAAATAAGTCCGGGGCCGTCCGTGCGGCGGCCCTTAGCAGCTTCGACAGTCGGTGGATTTGGTGACCTAGCTGCTCCCGTCCTTCGCCGGGAACCGAGAAGGGCTAGGGCGTAGACTCGTAAAGCGGACTGGCAGGAAGCGGCCCACTAGAGGACATTGGCCAACCACGCGTCACCCCGGGCTTGACCCGGGGTCCCGCTTCTTCTGGCGTCAGGCGAGACGATCGAATAAATCATGCCACTCGGGGTTCATGCCTTCGACCAGGGCGAACTTCCATTCGCGGCGCCATCTCTTCAGGCGCTTTTCGTGCGCGATGCAATCGGTGATCGAGGCCGCTTGTTCGGCCCAGACGAGCCGATCCAGCGCATAACGGCGGCAGAAATCCGACCCGTCACCGGTGCGATGCTGATGGACGCGTGCCGCGAGGTTCACGGTCACGCCCACATATAGCGTCCCGCGGTAGCGATCCGCCATGATATAGACCCAGCCGCCTCGACCTTCGTGATCCATATCGAAAGGACAGAAGAAGCGGGACCCCGGGTCAAGCCGGGGGGACGAAGAGAAGGGGCCGCTATTCACCAATTTCCGACGTTCAGCGGTGCGACGGTTGAAACAAGCGCTGCCAGCCAGCTAACGCCCCAGTTGCGGACGTTCGCACCCACGAAAATAAACGTCCGCTTCCCACCCGATCTCGGACGTTCGAGGCTCGCCCCGAACGCGGTCGGTTATGGGTTCACGACCCGATACTAGCGAATGGAGTGAGCGCGGGCGCCGCGCAGGCCGCCCAGCGCGGCTTCGATATCCTGCACGCTGGGCATTTTCTGCTCGATCACGCAGCGCAGGCCCAGCCCGCCAAAGCCGTGATAATCGACCGCCGTCGCGAACGCGATCGTCGAATCGCCGCGGACTTCGGCGCCGCGCACGGCGTGCGGCGGCAGCGCGACGGTCTCGCCATAGCGCGTGCCCTGCGAATCGGCGACGACGCGGTCGGCTTCGTCGACGATGCTGATCCGGGTGTGCGACCAGTCCTTCTCGCCGAACAGCGAGCGGTCCGAAATGATCGCGGGCATATGCCCTTCCCAGTCGAATTCGAGATAGAAGGCGCCGACCGGCAGGCCCTCATGGCCGGGCGCGCGGATGCCGGTGACGAAGACCAGCACGGCGCGGTGATCGGACCAGGGATTCTGCCAGACGGCATCGGTGAACCACTGGTCGCGCCGAGTGCTGGCCATCGCCTTCAGATATTGCGGTGCGTTGGCGACATTGGTCTGGCGCACGCGCGCGTGCGGGTCCGACGAAAGGATGATCCGGCCGTCGCGATCGGCGACGAACGCATTGAGATAATAAGGCGAAATGCCCGCGAACATCGCCAGTCGTTCCTGGGCCACGGCGAGCTTTTCGGGGGTGGGATCGAGCATCGCGGCGACGATCTCGGCGTCGGACGCCATCAGTCGCAGGTCGACGCTGCGGCCATAGAGATGGCGCGTGACGTTCTGGATCAGCGCCTGGGCGAGCTCGACCAGCCGCGTGCCTTCGATTTCGCCGACCATCTCGTCGGCGATGCTGGCGCCGAGCGCGAGCCGTTCGCGGACTTCGGAGCGGAATTCATGGGACGCGGCGCGTGCCTGCTGCGCGAGCGCCTTCACTTCCTGGGCGACGACCGAGAAGCCGCGGCCGGCCTCGCCCGATCGTGCCGCCTCGATCGCGGCATTGAGCGCGAGCAGGTTGGTCCGCGCGGCGATTTCCTCGCTGCTATTGGCATAGCCGTCGACTTCATCGCGAAGAACGGACAGCAAGGATCGGATGCGGCGCGGCATGGCTTTGGACGCTAGCCGCCAAATGGTTAACGCCGCGTGCAAGCGCCGCGAATCATGCACTTAAATTATGCGAGTGCGGCGTTCATGGCTTGCGGAACTTGAGCGTCATCCGGTCGCTCTCGCCGATCGCGGCATATTTGGCGCGATCGACATCCTTCAGCGCATAGCTGGGCGGCAGCGTCCACACGCCCTTGGGCCAGCCGGCGGTGTCGCGCGGATTGGCATTGACCTCGGACGCGGCGACGAACTTGAAGCCGGCAGCTTCGGCGAGACGGCGGACCGTCGAGACCTTGAGATAGCCGCTGGTCTTCTCGCGCTCGGCGCTGGCGTTTTCGGGCAGGCGATGTTCCTCGATGCCGAGGATGCCGCCGGGCTTGAGCATCGCGAACATCTGGGCGAATGCCGCCGGCGCATAGTCCGGCCCCTCGCCCTCGGCGCGTTCGCCCATCCGCCAATTGTGGATGTTGCGGAAGGTGAGCACAGCGTCGGCGCTGCCATCGGGGACCTTGGGCTGGCCGGCTTCTGCCGGGAATGCCGCGAGCTTGATCGCGCCATAGGTGCCGGCGTCCTTGGCCTGGAGGGCCTTGATCGCGTCGAGCTCGCCCGGCCAGAGCGCGGCTGCGTACAGCGTGCCATGCCCGCGGACGAGCGGGGCGAGGATCTGGGTGTACCAGCCGCCGCCCGGCCAGATTTCGACCACGGTCTGGCCCGGCTTGACGCCGAAGAAGCTCAGCGTCTCGACCGGATGGCGATACGAGTCGCGCGCGACACTGGCCGGACTGCGCGTCGAGGCGGACACCGCCTCCTGGATCGCGTGACGCTGAGTTTGCGGTTCGCCTGCGGCGACGCTGGCGACGGCGATGCTGAGCACGGCAAGAACGGGTAAGGGCTGGCGCATGTGAATTCCCTGCCTAGATCGGCATTGTTACAGCACGTACGCCGGTGTGGGAGATTTTTGAAACGATGCAACAACAATTATGGGGCGGAGCGGTCGCTGCGCTCGGTGTGGCGGTGGCAAGCGGGTTTGGCGAACATCGCCGGCGCAAGCGCCGTGACATGGATCGCGTGGGATTCATGCCCTGGACGCTGGTCCAGTTGCTCGCGCTGCTCGCGGCCTTCCTGATGGCGAGCATCGCGTTCAACCTGCCTCAATAGAAGCGTCTGAGCGTCAGGCTGCGCTCGCGGCCATCGCATAAAGTGAGGCGGACGATCATGCCGGGGGCTCTCGCGCCCCAGCCGATCGCATCGCCGCGCGCAACGAGTTGCGGCACGGCGACGCCGTCGACCGCGCAGATCGTCTCGCCTTCGCGCCAGCCGGCAAGCGCGGCGGGCGATCCGCGCATGACGTGCAGAACGCGGAGTTGGTCCGCGGCGGCGCCGAGAAGCAGTCCGCTGGTCGAGCGCGGCGGCGCGGCGTCGCGCGCCGTACCGGGGCTGACCACCAGTCGCCCCGCGCTGGGATCGAGCAGCACGTGGAAGCGCCCCAACAGCCCGTTGCCGATCCGCCCGGCGGCGCCGACGCGCGCCGAATAGCCCTTGTCGTCCTCGATCCGCACCTCGG
The DNA here is from genome assembly GCF_044881185.1 of Sphingomonas sp. MMS12-HWE2-04. Classification (GTDB taxonomy): domain Bacteria; phylum Pseudomonadota; class Alphaproteobacteria; order Sphingomonadales; family Sphingomonadaceae; genus Sphingomonas. Next base: position 46,625 of record NZ_CP173254.1, read on the forward strand.
TCTCGGGCGGGGCGACGCCGGCAAGGCCGAGGCCCGGTACGATCGCCACATCGCTGACCAGCGCGCCGCCGACGCCCCAGCCGAGCGTGGTGGTGACCGCGACGCCGCGCGCGCCGGTAGAGCCCCAGGCGCTGCGGGTGAGCGTCACCGAAGAGCCGTCGCCGGTATCGAGGATCACCGGGCGCAGCCGCCGGCCGCCGAGCGTGACTTCGGAGAGGAACACGCCGGAGGGTCGCGCGCGGCTGAGCGGCGCGGTGGTCCCGGTTAACGGCATGCGGCCGCTGCGGAGAAGGCGGAAGCGGCGCGCGTCATAATCGATTTCGAGCGCGCAGCAGCCGAGCACGTCGGCACCGATGAAGATGTCGGCCTCGAACCGCGCTTCGCCGCCGGCGCCGGCAATGCCGACGCGCCCGCCGCGCCGCTGGAGCCCGCCGAACGACAGGCTCTTGAGCGCCGCCCAGTCGAGCGTGACGCTGCCGCCGATCGCGGTTGCCTGTTCGCGGTGCACCGATTTGAGCGCGAGCGTCCTGGCGAAGCGCGCGGTGACGATGGTGTCGCTGAGCCCGGTGTCGAGCACGCCGCGCGCGGGCACGCCGTCGACCTGCGCGGCGAAGCGGAGCTGGTTGCCGGCGGTGACCTCGAAAGGCACCCAGCGCGCTTCGGTATCGGGGGTGAGGACGGTCTCGCTCTTCTGCGCGACCGTCTTTTGCGGCGGGCCGGCGGGCGTCGCGCTGGACAAGGCTAGGGGCAGGAGCAGCAGCATGCGCCGACCCTAGCCGGTCACAGGATCAGAGGCACGCCTCGAGCAGCGCCTGATCGAAGCCATATTGCTTGGCCTTGTCGAGCGTATAGGGGCGCAGGCCCATCGAGCGATACTCGCCGATGATCTTGCCGTCGGCGCTCTCGTCGAGATATTCGAACTTGAACAGCTCCTGGGTGACGATCACCGGGCCTTCCATGCCGATCACTTCGGTGATGTTGGTCACGCGGCGCGAACCGTCGCGCAGGCGCTTGACCTGGACGATGAGGTCGACCGAGTCGGCGATCTGGCGGCTGATCGCTTCCTTGGGCATCTTGATGTCGCCCATCATCACCATGTTCTCCATACGGCCCAGGCATTCGCGCGGCGAGTTGGAGTGGAGCGTGCACATCGAGCCGTCATGGCCGGTGTTCATTGCCGAGAGCAGATCGAAACACTCCGATCCGCGGATTTCGCCGAGGATGATGCGGTCGGGGCGCATACGCAGCGAGTTCTTGACGAGATCGCGGATGGTGATCTCGCCCTGGCCCTCGAGGTTGGGCGGGCGGGTTTCGAGCGGCAGCCAGTGCGGCTGCTGCAGGCGGAGCTCGGCCGCGTCCTCGATCGTCAGCACGCGCTCGCCGGGATCGATCATCTTCGAGAGCGCATTGAGCATCGTCGTCTTGCCCGAGCCGGTGCCGCCCGAGATGACGATGTTGAAGCGGCTGGCGCCGGCGACCTTCAATGCGGTCGCCATCTTCTCGGACATCGATCCGCCCTTGGCCATCATGTCGATGGTGATCGGCTTGGCGGAGAATTTACGGATCGAGATCGCGGTGCCGCGCAAAGAGAGCGGTGGCACGATGACGTTGACGCGGCTGCCGTCCTTGAGGCGGGCGTCGGCGAGCGGGGTGGTCTGATCGACGCGGCGGCCGACCGAGTTGCAGATGCGCTGCGCGATCTGGAACAGATGCTCCTCGTCGCGGAAATTGATGTTGGCGAGCTCGAGCTTGCCCTTGCGCTCGACAAAGGTCTGCTCGGGGCCGTTGACCATGATGTCCGAGATCGCCGGGTCGCTGAGCAGCTCTTCGAGCGGCCCGAGGCCGAGCAATTCGTCGACCAGCACCTTTTCGAGCGCGAACTGCTCGCGGCGATTCAAGGTGAGCTTCAGCTCGGCGAGCACTTCGCCGATGATCGGGCGGAATTCCTCGGCGAGCTCGTCCTTGGAGAGCGTCGCCGCGGCCTCGGGATCGACGCGCTCGAGCAGGCGCGGCAGCACCTGTTCCTTGATCTTGTGGATCGACGCCTCGAATCCCTCGACGCGCGAATTGCCGGCATCGCCCGACTGGGCCTGGCGATCGGCGAGGCGCTGCATCGCATCGCTGTTGGCGAGGCTGCCCGCGGCCGGATCGCGCTGCTCCATCGGATCGGCGGCGGCACCGGGAAGCGGCACGTTGCCGATCGGCGGGAACTGCTCACCGCCGCCACCGGGCAGCGGATCGTTGGGGCGCGAAGCGGCGCTGGTGCCTTGCATGGGACGCGCGACACCGAAAGCGGGCCTGCCGCCCGTTCCCCCGCCCAACCCGTTGCGTCGTCCAAAAGCGCTCATCGACAAACCTGCAATCTCAGAGACCATAAGGTTTAGCGATCAAGCCTTTAGAATTGCCTAACCAAAGCCCGTGCGGGCCTGTCATTCGGCGCCAGTTGCGCGCGCAGGGCGCGTATGAGACGCTCGCAGGGGGAGGACTCGATGCTGACTTCGCTCGCGCTGCTGCTGTCGCAGCCGCAGGCCGCCGGGCCACTCGATTGGCTGGTCGGAACCTGGTGCACGGCACCCGATAACGGCGCCTATATGTGCGAGAGCTGGGCGCCGATGGACGGCGGAGTCATGCGCGGGGAAGCGCGCCGGGTGAAGGACGGAGGCGTCACCATCGGCGAGACGATGCGTATCCGTTCTGGCAAATCGGGGATGTTCCTACACGCCGAGCCAAAGGGGCAATCGCCCGCCGATTTCCGGGCCGTGCGGATTGACCCCAAGCTGCAGGCAGTAACGTTCGAGAACCGGACGCACGACTATCCGCAGCGCATCCGCTATTGGATCGAGCAAGGCCGTTTGATGGCCGAGATATCGATGGCGGACGGCGGCAAGCCGCGGCGCTGGGCGTACCGTCGACGCGGCGCCGACCTCAATATCTCGCTCGACTGATCGGCGGGCGAGCGGCGGCTAAAGCGCTCAGTCGGCCTTTTCGGCGAGCACGGTCAGCCCGCGCTCGTTGACCTCGGCGAAGCCGCCTTCGATGCGGATCGTCTCGGGCGCCATCGCGCCGGTCTTGTAGATTTCGAGATTGCCGTCGCGGATCGTCGACATCAGCGGCGCATGGCCTTCGAGCACGCCGAAATCGCCCTCGGTGCCGGGGACGACGACCATGTGCACGTCCTCTGAGCGGACGAGACGTTCGGGGGTGACGAGTTCGAAGTGCAGCATGTCAAGCTCCAGCCCCTCCCTGCAAGGGAGGGGAAGGGGGTGGGTCCAGCGGCGGCGGGGGCTCGATGCCCCCGGCGTCGCTTTTCGGGGATGGCGTGGAAGGGCTCGCTGCCGCTCGCACCCACCCCCAGCCCCTCCCTTGCAGGGAGGGGAGCAGTCCAGTCTTACGCGTCGGCGGCCAGCTTTTGCGCCTTGGCGATCGCGTCGTCGATGCCGCCGACCATGTAGAAGGCGGCTTCTGGCAGGTGATCATACTCGCCGTTCACCACCGCCTTGAACGACTTGATCGTGTCTTCGATCTGCACGAACGCGCCGGGGATGCCGGTAAACACTTCGGCGACGTGGAACGGCTGGCTGAGGAAGCGCTGGATTTTCCGCGCACGCGAAACAGTCAGCTTATCCTCTTCCGAAAGCTCGTCCATGCCGAGAATGGCGATGATGTCCTGCAGCGACTTGTACTTCTGCAGGATCGCCTGGACGGCGCGGGCGGTCTCGTAATGCTCCTGGCCGACGACGCGCGGCTCGAGCACGCGCGAGGTCGAATCGAGCGGATCGACTGCGGGATAGATGCCGAGTTCCGAGATCGCGCGGTTGAGCACGGTCGTCGCGTCCAGATGGGCGAACGACGTGGCCGGCGCCGGATCGGTAAGATCGTCGGCGGGCACGTACACGGCCTGCACCGAGGTGATCGAGCCCTTGTTGGTCGAGGTGATGCGCTCCTGCAGCGCGCCCATGTCGGTCGACAGCGTCGGCTGATAGCCCACGGCCGAGGGAATGCGGCCGAGCAGTGCCGACACTTCGGCGCCCGCCTGGGTGAAGCGGAAGATGTTGTCGACGAAGAACAGCACGTCCTGGCCTTCGACGTCGCGGAAATATTCGGCGATCGTCAGGCCCGAGAGCGCGACGCGGGCACGCGCGCCGGGCGGCTCGTTCATCTGGCCGTATACGAGGGCGACCTTCGAGCCTTCCGAGATCGCGTTGCCGTCGGCGTCCTTGGCGATGACGCCGGCGTCGAGGAACTCGTGATAGAGATCGTTGCCCTCACGGGTACGCTCGCCGACGCCCGCGAACACCGAGGTGCCGCCATGGCCCTTGGCGATGTTGTTGATCAGTTCCTGGATGAGCACGGTCTTGCCCACGCCGGCGCCGCCGAACAGGCCGATCTTGCCGCCCTTCGCATAGGGTGCGAGCAAGTCGATGACCTTGATGCCGGTGACGAGGATCGAGCTGTCGGTCGACTGGTCGACGAACAGCGGCGCCTCGGCATGGATCGGCGAGGTCGTCTCGGCGCCGACCGGGCCACGCTCGTCGATCGGCTCGCCGATGACGTTGAGGATGCGGCCGAGCGTCTTGGGGCCGACGGGGACGCGAATCTGCGAACCGGTGTCGGTGACCGACTGGCCGCGGGTCAGGCCCTCGGTGGCGTCCATTGCGATCGTGCGAACGGTGTTCTCGCCGAGGTGCTGGGCAACCTCGAGGACGAGGCGCTGGCCATTGTTATCGGTCTCGAGCGCCGAAAGGATCGACGGCAGCACGCCACCATCGAACGACACGTCGACGACGGCGCCGATGACCTGCGAGATGCGGCCGACATTGTTGGTGGTCGCCTTCGGGGCGAGAGTGTCTGCGGCGGTTGCCATTGTTTCTTTCCTTGGCGGTCAGCTGTTGGCGGGGGCACTAGCCCCGGGGCGGGAAAATGTCACGATAATGCGCTGGGCGCCGGCGCCCAGTTCGGGCGCAGGCTGGCGGATGACGCTATAGACGGCGCCTTCGGCCTTGCCGGTCAGGTCCTTGCCCGCGTTCAGCGCGCCGGCGACTTCGTGCGCGCCGGCGAGGCCCAGCACGCGGAAGCTGTTGACGATCATCTCGCCCAGCGACGTGGCGGCCTTGGCCGCCTGATCGGGCTGCGGCAGATCGAGGCGATAGCGGAGCGCGTCGAGCTGGCCCTTGGTGCCGATCGCCGTGATATAGGCGGTGTTGGGCTTGGGCGTGGTCTTGAAGTCGAGTGCGGTGGGCACGGCTTCGGCTTCGTAGCCCGCGCCCTTGGCGGCATAGGCGTCCAGCCGCGCGCCGGTGCGGTTCAGCACGTCGACGGCATTGACCGGATCGGCCCAGAATTGCGGCCAGCCCTTGTCGAACACCACGGTCAGCGGCGTGCCCGTCGCGCTCGGCGTCGCTGCCGGCTGCGGTGCCTGCGCCGCAGGTTTGCACGCGCCAAGCGTTGCGGCCGCGGCCAGCAAAAGGGGCAGCGCCCGATTCATCAGAGCGCTTCGGCGCCCGAAATGATCTCGACCAGCTCGGTGGTGATCGCGGCCTGGCGGGCACGGTTATACTGGATCGACAGCCGCTTGATCAGATCGCCCGCGTTGCGCGTGGCGTTATCCATCGCGGTCATCTTGCTGCCCTGTTCCGATGCCGCATTCTCGCGCATCGCGCGATAGAGCTGGATCGCGACGTTGCGCGGCAGCAGATCGGCGAGGATCGATTCCTCGTCGGGCTCGTAGATCACCGCGGCGGGAGCCGCCTGGCTGGTCGGCGTGCCCTCGGGAACCGAGCTCGGCGCGACCGGGATGATCTGCTGCTCGGTCGGCTCCTGGGTGAGCACCGACTTGAAGTGCGAATAGAAGAGATGCGCGACGTCGAACTCGCCGGCCTCGTAGCGCGCGATCAGATCGTCGGCATAGCCGCGCGTATCGGCGAAGCCGAGCTTGCCGAGGTCGCCCGGCTCGATCGAATGGAGGAAGTCCTTGGGGAACAGGCGGTTCAGCACGGCGCGGCCCTTGCGGCCGATCGTGTAGAACTTCACCGTCTTGCCCTGGGCGATCAGCTCCTGCGCGCGGCGGCGCGCGAGACGGGCGATGTTGGTGTTGAACGCGCCGGCCAGGCCCTTGTCCGACGTCGCGACGACGAACAGATGCACCTGGTCCTTGCCGGTGCCGGCGAGCAGCTTCGGCGACGATTCGCTTACCGTCACCTTCGAGGCGAGGCTCGCGACGACGCTTTCGAGGCGCTGCGCATAGGGACGGCCGGCCTCCGCCGCTTCCTGCGCACGGCGCAGCTTCGCGGCGGCGACCATCTTCATCGCCTTGGTGATCTTCTGGGTCGATTTGACCGAGTTGATCCGAACCTTGAGTGCCTTGAGAGAGGCCAACGCTTGTTTCCTTCGTCGTCATCCCGGCAAAAGCCGGGATCTCGTGTTGCAGGCTGCGTGCGTGCGGCCTGAGACCCCGGCTTTCGCCGGGGTGACGGGTGATTACGCGAACGTCTTGCCGAACGCAGTCAGCGCGTCCTTCAGCTTGTCGCGCACGTCATCCTTGAGATCCTTCGAGTCGCGGATCGCGCCCAGGATATCGGCGTGGCTCGTACGCATCTCGGTGAGCATCGCCTGCTCGTAGCGGACGACATCCTGCACCGCGACGCTGTCGAGGAAGCCCTGGGTGCCCGCGAAGATCGACACGGTCTGCTCTTCGAACGGCAGCGGGCTGAACTGCGGCTGCTTGAGCAGCTCGGTCAGGCGCGCGCCGCGGTTGAGCAGCTTCTGGGTCGAGGCGTCGAGGTCCGAGCCGAACTGCGCGAACGCGGCCATTTCGCGATACTGCGCCAGCTCGAGCTTGATCGAGCCCGACACCTTCTTCATCGCCTTGGTCTGCGCGGCCGAGCCGACGCGGCTGACCGACAGGCCGACGTTGATCGCCGGGCGGATGCCCGCGAAGAACAGGTCGGTTTCGAGGAAGATCTGGCCGTCGGTGATCGAGATCACGTTGGTCGGGATGTAGGCCGACACGTCGCCGGCCTGGGTTTCGATGATCGGCAGTGCGGTCAGCGAACCACCACCGTTCGCGTCCGACATCTTCGCCGCGCGCTCGAGCAGGCGGCTGTGGAGATAGAAGACGTCGCCGGGATAGGCTTCGCGGCCCGGCGGGCGGCGCAGGAGCAGCGACATCTGGCGATAGGCGACGGCCTGCTTCGAAAGATCGTCGAACACGATCAGCGCGTGCATGCCGTTGTCACGGAAATACTCGCCCATCGCAGTGCCGGTATAGGGCGCGAGGAACTGCAGCGGCGCGGGCTCCGAAGCGGTCGCGGCGACGACGATGGAATATTCCATCGCGCCATTCTCTTCGAGCGTCTTGACGAGCTGCGCGACGGTCGAGCGCTTCTGGCCGACGGCGACATAGACGCAGTAGAGCTTCTTGCTCTCGTCGTCGCCCTTGTTGACTTCGCGCTGGTTGATGAACGCGTCGATCGCGACGGCCGACTTGCCGGTCTGGCGATCGCCGATGATCAGCTCGCGCTGGCCGCGGCCGACCGGAACGAGCGCGTCGATCGCCTTGAGGCCCGACTGCATCGGCTCCGAAACCGACTGGCGCGGGATGATGCCCGGCGCCTTGACTTCGACGCGGCTGCGCTGATCGGTGACGATCGGGCCCTTGCCGTCGATCGGGTTGCCCAGGCCGTCCACGACGCGACCGAGCAGGCCCTTGCCGACGGGAACGTCGACGATCGTGCCGGTGCGCTTGACGGTGTCGCCTTCCTTGATCTCCGAGTCAGACCCGAAGATCACGACGCCGACATTGTCGGCCTCGAGGTTGAGCGCCATGCCCTGGATGCCGTTGGCGAATTCGACCATCTCGCCGGCCTGGACATTGTCCAGCCCGTGGATGCGCGCGATGCCGTCACCGACGCTGAGCACCTGGCCGGTCTCGGAGACTTCGGCATCGGTGCCGAAGCCGGCGATCTGGTCCTTGATGACCTTCGAGATTTCTGCGGCGCGGATATCCATTGTCTTAGCCTTCAGCCTTTCATCGCGTGCGCGAGGGAGTTCAGACGGGTCTTGATCGACGAATCGATCATCTGGCTGCCGATCTTCACGACCAGGCCGCCGAGCAGCGAGGGATCGACCAAGAGGTCGACATTGACGTCGCGGCCGAGGCGCGTGCGCAGCTGCTGCTTGAGCGCATCGACCTGCTCGCCGTCCAACGGATGGGCGGAGGTCACTTCGGCCGTGGTTTCGCCGCGATGGTTCGCTGCGAGCGAGCGGAACGCGCGGATGATCGCCGGAAGCTGGTTCAGCCGCCGGTTCTGCGCGAGCACGCCCAGGAAATTGCTGGTCGTCTGATCGACGCCGAGCGCGCCGGCTGCTGCCGCGACGCCCTTGGCGGCGTCGGTGCGGCCGATCAGCGGGCTCGTGGTGAGCGCCTTGAAGTCAGCCGAGTCGGCGAGCGCCTGCGCCACCGTGGCGAGGCTGGCCTCGACCTGGGGCAGCGCCTTCGACTCGCGCGCGAGTTCGAACAGCGCGGTTGCGTAGCGTCCGCTTAGGCTGGCCTGGATACCGCCGGAATTCTCCACGCGATCGATTTCCTCTCGGAGGTTCGGGTTCGGCCCCATGCGGAAATAGGGCGCGCCTGAGGACGCCCCCGATGGGTCGCGGCGCGGTTAGCATCGGTGTCACGGCGATGCAACCCGAGTCGGCCAGCGGTGGCGAGTCGCGGCAGGAATAACCGCCGGTTTCGGCGCGCTCACGCTATCCGCATAATAATAGTGGGGAAGTTGCGCCCGGCTGGACAAGTGCGCGCGAAGATGTTGGTCTCGGCCATGGGGGGAAGGCATGCGCAACGCACGGGTACTTTTTGCGCTCGCCGCAGCGGCGCTGGCGGCCGGCGCAGCGGGTGCCGAAGTGATCGAAGTCACCGGCGAGTTTCCCGCCGGGCAACGCGAGGCGAGCTTCCTCGCTTCGATCGCGGTCGAGCGTTTCGGCGGGCAGGACGGGCCGGCGCTGCAGATCGCGCTCGAACGCGCGCTTACCGGCAGCCAGATCGAAGTGCTCGGTGGCCGCGCCGGTCATGACAGGGCAGAAGGCGCGATGTCGGGGGCGGTGTCGACCAGCGTCGAGGAGACACCCTATAAGCGCAAGGACAAAAGCTGCGTCGAAAAGAACGCCAAGGGCAAGTGCATCAAGGAACAGGAGGTCGAGATCCGCTGCCGCCGCCGGACGATCAGCGTCGACGCCGATATCCGCATCGCGCGCAACACCGATGGCCGCATCGTCTATTCGCTGCCCAAGCCGTTCCGCGAGGAAGTGACGTGGTGCGAAAAGCAGAGCCCGGGGCGCACCGCCGAAGAGACGATCAGCGCCGCGATCGCTGAGATCGCCGGAGACGTGCGCCGCGACCTGGTGCCGCGCATCGACACCTACAAGATCCGCGTGCGGGAGAGCAGCAAAGGGCTGTCCAAGGACGCGGCCAGTCGCTTCAAGGCGCTGGTCAAGCTGACCAAGCGCGATGCCAAGGGGGCGTGCGATGGCTGGCGCGCCATGAATTGCGAAATCGCGGGCAATCCCTCGATCCTGTTCAACCTCGCTCTGTGCGCCGAGCAGGCGGACGACTATCCGGAAGCCGTGGCGCTGTATCAGGATGCGGTGCGCGCGGGTGCAGGCGAGGGCGCCGAGGGTGCGAACCGCGTGGCGCAGCTGATCGCCGGGCGCGAGGATGCGCGCGAGCGGGTGCGGCGTCGGCGGGCCATACAGGGGTAAGCGTCATCCCGTTGCCGGGATGACGCTATGGATTTTAGCGGCCGCGGCGCGCGCCGCCGCCGGCGTTGCCGCCCTGGCTGCGGTTGCCGCCATTGGCGGGGCGGGCAGTGTACTTGGTCTTCGGCCGAGCATAGTTGCGCGGCGCCTCGCTGCGACCCTCGCCCTGGGTCGGCGAGTCGAAGCGGCGCGGACGCGGCTCGCCGGTCGCGCCGTCGAGGCGCGGACCGTCGTGGCGGCGCGGCTGGTCGCTGCGGCTACGATCACCCTGCGGGCGCGAACGCTGCGGCTGGCCGGGACGGCGGCCGTCACGCTGCATGTCGCGGCCATGGCGGCCGGCCTGTTCCGAAGCGCTCGGCGCGACATGGACGCGGCTATTCTTAACCTTGTCCGATTCCGCGACGAAGTTCTCGGGCAGCGGCACGACGGTGAGCTTCTGACGCGTCAGCCGCTCGATGTCGCGCAGATAGGGCCGCTCGTCCTCGGCGCAGAAGCTGATCGCCAGGCCCGTCGCGCCGGCGCGCGCGGTGCGGCCGATGCGGTGGACATATTGCTCGGGCACGTTGGGCAGCTCGAAGTTGAACACATGGCTGACGCCCGACACGTCGATGCCGCGCGCGGCGATGTCGGTCGCAACGAGGATCTTGACCTTGCCGGCGCGGAACTCGCCCAGCGCGCGCTCGCGCTGCGGCTGGCTCTTGTTGCCGTGGATCGCGTTCGAGGCGATGCCGTTGCCCGCCAGCAGGCGCACGACGCGATCGGCGCCGTGCTTGGTGCGAGTGAACACCAGCGCACGATCGATGCTGTCGTCGCGCAGCGCGATCGTCAGCAGCGCCTGCTTCTCGGCCTGGGTGACATAGGTCACCTGCTGCTCGACGCGCTCGGCGGTGGTGGCGACCGGGGTCACCTTCACTTCGACCGGATCCTTGATGAACTGGCCGGCGAGCTCGCGGATCGTCTTGGGCATCGTTGCCGAGAAGAACAACGTCTGGCGCTTCGAAGGAAGCTCGCGGACGATGCGCTTGAGCGCGTGGATGAAGCCGAGGTCCATCATCTGATCGGCTTCGTCGAGCACGAGGATCTCGATGCCGAGCAGGATCGCATAGCATTGGTCGAGCAGGTCGACGAGGCGGCCCGGGGTCGCGACGACGATATCGACGCCGCGGGCGAGATCGGTCTTGTTCTTGTGGATCGAGGTACCGCCGAACACGGTGGCGACCGAAAGCCGGGTGCCCTTGGCATAATGCCGGGCATTGTCGGCGATCTGGCTGGCCAGCTCGCGGGTCGGGGCGAGCACCAGCATGCGGCAGCCGCGCGGCTGGGCGCGCTTTCCGCTGGCGATCAGGCGATCAATCGAGGGGAGCATGAATGCGGCGGTCTTGCCGGTGCCGGTCTGGGCGATGCCGAGCAGGTCGCGGCCTTCGAGCAGCGAGGGGATCGACTGCGCCTGGATCGGCGTCGCTTCGCTATAGCCCTTGGCGGCAAGCGCAGCGAGAACGGTCTCAGAGAGACCGAGTTCTTTGAATTGCATTAGATACCTTACATGTGCGGCCGGCGCGCACGGACGGAATCCAGGCGCGGGGCGGGGTCAAAAATGACGACCCGCGTGACTAGGGAAGCCGTAAATCCAACCGAGGCAGAGCCGGGCAACCTAAGGTCGCCGATCACGCTGCATGATGCCTCGCTGGGCGCCATATGGTAGCAATGCTGCCCTAGGTCAAGCAAAAGGGAATGCGATGCGTCTGTCGGGATCGATTCTGGGTGTGGTGGCGCTGGGATTTGCCGCGTCTGCATCGGCACAGACCGCGGCGGAAAGCGCGGCGATCGCCGGCGATCCGGTCGCCCGGCCACAGACGCTGCGCCTCGCCGACCTGCCCAAGGCGACGGGCCCGGCGGTGTCGCTGTTCAACGGGCGCGACCTTGCCGATTGGGAGCCCTGGCTCGGCTATGCCGATCCGGCGCTCACCTATCGCCGCCCGGCGATCGCCCCGCTCGGCACCAGCGCCGATACCCGCACGGCGTTCAGCGTGGTGCGCGAAGATGGCGCGCCGGCGCTGCGCGTCGAAGGCAAGACCTGGGGAAGCCTGGTCCACAAAAGCGATCTGGCCAATTATCATCTCAGCCTGGAGTTCAAATGGGGCGACGAGGTCTTCGCGCCGCGACAGACCCTGCCCCAGAACAACGGGCTGCTGTTTCATTCGCATGGCAGCCCCGGCGCGGTGTGGGGCACCTGGATGCGCGCCGTCGAGTTCGAGATCATGCGCGGCTCGACCGGCATGGTCGTGCCGGTAGGCGACGAAGTCCGCATCGGCACGATGGCGGCGCAGGACAAGGCGATTATCTATCCGCACCGGCGCTTCCGCGTCGGTGGACGCGCGATCGATCTGCACAATAATGGCAATCCCGATTGGAACGTCGAGAATGCCCGCGACGCCGAGAAGCCGGTGGGCCAGTGGAACCGGCTCGACCTCTATGCCGTGGGCGACCGCGCGATCTTCGTCGTCAACGGCGTGCCGGTGATGGCGGTCAGCGGGCTGGCCGAAGAGGCGGCCGATGGTACGCGCACGCCGCTCACCCATGGCCGCATCCAGCTCCAGTCCGAAGGCGCCGAGACCTTCTTCCGCGCCATCCGGGTCGAGCCAATCGCAGCGTTGCCCCGGCTCGTCGCGCGCTGAGCGGATGTTACCGACTTCTTAACCTTTTTGCGGCAGGGCACAGGCGCGGAGGTGCGTGTGTTGGTTGCAAGGCTCGAAGTGTTGGGCGAGATGGATCGCCGCGGATCGATCCGCTTCACGATTGACGGCGACTCGACGCTGCGTGACATGGAGGGGCGCCCGTTCGACGTCCATGTCGAGGATCTGTCGCGGACGGGCCTGCTGTTCGCATCGGCGCAGGTCTTTCCCGTCGGCACGGTGATTTCGATCGGGCTTTCCGGCGGCGGCACGCATGAGGCCAAGGTCGTATGGCAGCAGGGCGAGCGCCATGGCTGCGAATTCTTCATGCCCCTGCCACGCTCGAAGATGGAGCGCGCGTTTCAGGGCCAGGCGGCGGTGCTCGCCGAAATCGAGGCGGCGCTTACCGGCCGTGTCGATGCAGGGTTCGAGGACGAGCCCGATCCCGAGCCGCCGGTGCGTGGGTTGCGCGCGCGTCTCGCCGCGTTTTTCGGGCGTCGATCCCCCGATCTTTGAGCGCAATCCTCGGGATGTGGGGCCCCGTCTGACGGCCTATATCGGGGCCATGAGCAGCACCGACCTCTCCGACGACATGGCCTGGGCCGCCTTCGAGACGCGCGACCGCGCGTTCGACGGGCGGCTGATCGTGGCCGTCACCACAACCGGCATCTATTGCAAGCCGACTTGCCCGGCGCGGCGGCCCAAGCGCGAGCATGTCCGCTTCTATGCCGATGCGGAGGCGGCGCGCGCCGCCGGCTTCCGCGCCTGCCTGCGCTGCAAGCCAGACGCGGTCGGCCGCGACCGGCTGGCGGTGGCCGAGGCGGTCGCGATGCTCGACGCGGCGGAGGAGGCGGTGAGCCTCGAAAAGCTGGCCGCGCAGGTCGGATACGCGCCGCATCATTTTCACCGGCTGTTCAAGCGCGCCACCGGCGTGACCCCCGCCGCATATGCCCGTGGCCTGCGCGCGCGCCGGGCCGCGGCGGCCTTGGCCAACGGCGAGAGCGTCACCGAGGCGATCTATGAGGCGGGCTATTCGGCGCCGAGCCGGTTTTACGAGACTGCCAATGCCCGGCTGGGCATGACGCCCAGCGTGTGGAAGCGCGGCGGCGCCGGGGTGACGATCCGCTGGACGCTTGCCGAGACCAGTCTGGGGCCACTGCTGATCGCCGCGACCGACAAGGGCCTGTGCCGGGTCGCCTTTGACGAGGATTTGCTCGCGCTCGCCCGGCGCTTCCCGGCTGCCGAGATCGCGCCGGGCGGCTCTGCTCTGGCGGTGCTCGCGACGCGCGTCGTGCGCGAGGTCGAGAGCCCCGGCCGCGACACCGACTTGCCGGTCGACGTGCGCGGCACGGCGTTCCAGGAAGCCGTGTGGCAGGCGCTGCGGGCGATCCCGCCGGGCGAGACGCGCAGCTATGCCCAGCTTGCCGCTGCCGCCGGCAATCCCAGCGCGGTGCGTGCAGCAGGCACCGCGTGCGGCGCCAATCACGTCGCCGTCGTCATCCCCTGCCATCGCGCCCGTCGCGCCGATGGCGGCATGGGCGGCTATGCCTATGGCGTCGATCGCAAGCGAGTGTTGCTCAAGCGCGAACAGCGCGAAGACGGAGTTTTGTGATCGCCGGACCGAATCCTGCGGCTTTCCGGGGACTTTGCGGCGCCAGCGACGATGCGCTGGCCGGTCGACGCGATGCGGGTGAAGGCGGGCGGCGATCATGGCTTCCCGTGTGCGCCACGCAGTCTTCGCGAAACAGGGTGCCGAGGCGCCAGCGCGCATCGTGGACGAGATACCGGAACAGCTCGCGACTCGGCTGCCTTCGTTTCGAGCGTTCGATCATGACGGGATGATGACGAACGCCGATGTCTTCGGAGGAAATGGTCTGAAACCGATGATTTTCTGCGATGTTCGCCGACGTGCCGGGCGACTGTCTCCACCCCGACAGCGCCAACTATGGCCGCTTCGCCGCGCGGATCGACCGGCTCTGCGTTACTCCGCCGCCGCGCTTGCAGTGCCGCCCGGTGCCGCCGTGCAGCGATAGACGATCTTCTCGTTATAGACCGGCGGCAGCGCCGCGCGCAGCGCCTGCTGCTGGGTGGCGAGGCTGGCGCGCGCCGCCTGATCGCGCGAGCATTGCTTGAGCGGCACCGTGGCGCGAAGTTCGCGCGCGCGCTTCATCTGCTCGGCCGAGAGCAGGTAGCGCGTGTGGGTATAGAGGTTGGTCGCCGGATCGAAGTTGAGCACCGACACCGACTGGTCGGTCTCGGGCACGAGGATGCGCTGCCACTGGCTGCCCAATTCGGCATATTGGGTGCGCCCGTTGACGCAGCCGTCCGCGCCGAGATCGAGGGTGACTTCCTCGACCGAGGTAACGGTGATCCGGCTGCGTTCGGGGACGAGCGTGCAGATCATCCGGCCCTGGGTCATCGCGGGCACGCCGGCGCGCGCGCTGGCCTGGGGCACCGGCATCACCTTGAACTCGTCGAAGCCCGGCCGTGCAAGGAACACCGCGGCGGCACCGACGATCAGCACGCCGCCGCCCGCCGCGACCCAGATCGCCTCGCGACGCCGGTCGCGCGACAGCAGCAGCGCGCCGCCGCCCAGCGCGACGCCGCCGAGCACCAGCATCAGCGCCGCGATCGCCATGAAATTCTCGCGGGTCGATTCGTTGCGGCTGCGCGCCTGGGCGATCGCATCCTGGCGCTCGCTCGACGCGCGCGCGGCGGCGCTGCGGCTTGCTTCCTCGGCATCGAGCCGGGCCTTTTCGTCGGCATTGCGCTCGAGCGCCAACTGCTCCTCGACGCTGGTGCAGCCGGTCGCGACGCTGGCAACCGACTGGTGCGCGGCCTGGAGGAAGGCAGTGAGTTCGCCGGCGGCGATCGCGAAGGCAAAGGTCGAATCGCCCTCGTCGGCGCGGGTGATCGCGGAATTGACGCCGAGCACGCGCCCGCAGCGATCGAGCAGCGGTCCGCCCGAATTGCCGCGTGCGATGCTGGCGGTGTGGAGCAGCACGCGCGTGCCCTCGAGCATCCGCGCGCCGGCAAAGCCGCCCTGGGACCGCACCGGCGATTGCGGCGTGATGAAATCCGCGGCCGAGCGCGCCGTGGCCATATCGACATTGCCGGGATAGCCGAGCGCGATCAGCGCGTCGCCTTCCTGCGGCGCGCCGCTGTAAAGCGTGAGCGGCGGCAGGCGGACGCCGCTGAATTCGATCAGCGCGAGATCGCGCGCGCGATCGATCGCGATCAGCTTGCCCTGATAGGATTTGTCGCCCTCGGAAGGGACGACGCCGATCACGACATTGTTGGGATAGCGATCGGCGAGTTCGACGACATGCGCATTGGTGACGATGCGATTGGGCGCGACGGCAAACCCGCTGCCATGGCCGGTGCCGACGACCTCGTCATCGACCACGGCGATCGTAACGATGCGCACCACACCGCGCCCGGCGGCGGAAATATCGTCGGCATGCGCAGGCGCGCTCCAGCTCAAGAGCAGCGCGACCATCACCAGCAAACGCCGAACCATCAAGCACCCCTGTTCATATGCCGGCAGCTTTCGGCGAAAAGCGGTGCGGGTTCAAGCAGGCGCGAGGGCCTCAGCCCTTCTTGTTGGCGTCCTGGCCATCCTTCTTGCCTTCGCCGTCGAGCGTCTTGAGCGCGGCGTCGATCTCGCCCTTGTCGATCAGCACGATCAGGGTGGCTGCAACGCTCGCAATGCCGCGCCCGTGCGGCTGATAGGCCAAGGGCGCCAGCAGCGCGCGCGCCGCCTTCTTGTCGCCATCGCGCAGATACATCGTCGCGACGTTGAAGCGCAGGCTGTCATCCTGCGGGCACAGCTCGAACGCGCGCCGCAGGCCGAGCTTGGCATTTTCGGTCGGCGGCGTGTCGCTCTCGGCGAAGCTGCGATAATAGAGAATCAGCGGCTCGGGATCGTCGGGATCGATCTTGTTGCCGGTCGCGATGATCTTGCGGATGCCCTTCCAGGTCTCGGGGCTCTCGTCGCCCGCCTTCTCGGCGACCGCCATCCGCGCCATGGCCTTGTAGACATGGCCGTCGACTGCCTTGGGATCGGCATTTAACGCGCGATCGGCGGCAGCCTCGGCCGCGGCATAATCCTTTGCGTCGAATGCGGCCTCGGCGAGCACGAGTTGCGCAGCGGCGTCGTCGGGAAAGCCGGCCGCCGCCTTTTTGGCGCGCGCGTAGACGCCGGGCGCAGTCTTTTCGTTGACGCCGACCTTCGAGCGGATGCGCACGTCCATCGTCGCGGCTTCGCCTGGCGTGAGCTTGCGCAGCGTGACGCCGCCGGCCTTGATCTTGTCCGGCGGCAGCTTGAGCGCCAGCAGCTTGCCGGTCTTGTAGCGCTCGAGCTCCTTGTCGAGCTTGGCGAGATCGCCGAACGCGCTTGCCGCTTCCATCGCCGGCTTGCCGTCGTTGATCGCGCCCAGATAGGCCTCGAGCTGGCCCTTCCGCTGGCCGGAGAACAGCAGATAGTGCGACAGCAGCCAACCGCGCCCGTACAGCCCGTCGCGCTGCTGGTCGTCGAGCTTGAGTGTATCGGCGACGAGCAGCTTCTGGATCGGCAGGGCATTGCCGCTCATCAGGCCATAGGCGCGATATTGCGGTGGCCGCCCGATATCGACGGCCCCATCGTCATAGAATTTCGCTGTAGCCAGCGTTTCGGCCCAGCCCTCGATATACCAGGCCGGATAGACTGCGTCGGGGCTGAAGCTCCACATCAGATGGTGAGCATATTCGTGGAGCAGGATGGCCTGTGCGCTCAGGTCGTTCTCGCTGTCGCCGGCGCTGCGCGGCACGATCGCGAGCGATCCGCCGGCGCGGGGAACGTAAAAGCCCGCCACGCCCTGGTCCGAGGCCAGTTTGGCGACGTCGTCCTGGTCGTCGACCATATAGACGGTGACGCGATTGGCCTTGCCGATCGGCTCGTCTTCCTTGCTCCGCAGCCAACGCATCGTCGCGTCGAAGCGCTCGAGCTTGCTGGAAAAGGCCTGAAGCTTGGCCGGAGCAAGTTCCGAATAGACGACGAAATGCGCGGAGCTCGCCTCGTACCAATCGGCATGGGCAAGCGAAGGCAGAAGCAGTAAGGCTGCCGTCAAGACTATACGAAGCACCGTGAATCCCCCTCGATTCACCGCGAGCTTATGGAGGCGTGCGCGTCCCTGCAACTATGCGGTGGCGAGTCAGGCCCCGTCGGGCGCGCCCTTGTCTTCTTCGCCACCGATCGCTTCTTCGGCAGCCTTGGCGTTGCCCGCATCGATCAGCGCAATCAGCTGCGCCGCGCGCTCGGCGATCGCGCCGCCATGCGGATTGTAGACCAAAGGCGCAAGGATCGTCCGCGCCGTCTCCTTGTCGCCCTCATGCAGATAGACGCGCGCGGTATTGAGGCGCAGCGCGGAGTCGAAGGGGGCGAGTTCGAACGCGTGCTTCAACCCTTGCCGGGCGAGCGGCGTCGGCGCCTCGCCTGCTTCGGTGAAGCTGCGGAAATAGAGGATCAGCGCGCGCGGATCGTCGGGATCGAGCTTGTTGGCGCGGGTCGCGATCTTGCGAATCTCCAGCCAGGTTGCCGGGCTGCGGTCCTTGGCCGCGCGCGCCAGCGCCATCCGCGCCATCGCCTTATAGAGATAGGCGTCGGCCAGCTCGGGATCGGCGGCGATCGCCCGGTCGGCCGCGGCTTGAGCCGCAGAAGGGTCGCGGGCGTAATAGGCTGCCTCGGCAAGCGTCTCCTGTGCCCTGGCATCGGCAGGATAGGGCGCCGCGGCCTTTTGCGCATCGGCGAAGACGTGGACCTGGTCACGACCGCGCTTCGATCGGATGCGGACCTCCATCGTCGCCGCTTCGCCGGGGGTGAGATCGCGCAAGGTCACTTCGACCTTTGCGAAATCGGGCGAGGCAATCGAATAGGCCGGGAATTTGGTCAGCTTGTAGCGTTCGAGCTCGCGGTCGAGCGCGGTCAGGTCGCCGAATGCCGCCGCCGCTTCCTGGGAGGATTTGCCGGCGTTGAGCGCGTCGATATAGGCGGCGAGCTGGCCTTTGCGCTGGCCGCTTACCTGCAGATAATGCAGCAGCAGCCAGCCGCGCGCATAGAGGCCGGAACGCTCCTCCGGACCGAGCTTGCGCGTATCGGCGGTCAGCATCCGGGCGACGGGGAGCGCGTTGCCATGCATCAGCGTGCGCGCGCGATATTGCGGCGGCCGGCCGATCACCACGGCGCCGTCCTCGGTGAACTCGGTGGTCGCGTAAAGCTCCGCAAAGCCTTCGACGAACCAGCTCGGCAGCACGCCGTGTGACGAGACCGACCAGGTCAGATGATGAGTATATTCGTGCAGCAGGATCGCCTGCGCATCGAGATCGGTCTCCATGCCGGCGCCCGACGTGCGCGGCACGAAGGCCACCGATCCCCCGGCGCGGGGAATATAGAAGCCCGCCACATTCTGGCTGCCCGACAATGTCCGGATGGCGCCCCGGCTGGGCAGCACATAGACAGTGACGCGACCGGCCTTGCCGACGGGATCGTCCGTCCAGCCGCGGGTCTTGCGCACCGCCATATCGAACCGTTCGAGATTGGCGGCATAGTCGCGCAGGCGCTCGGGCTTGTCCTGCGAATAGACGACGAAATGGCGCGTGCTCGCCTCGTGCCAGTCGGCACGCGCGGCGAGAGGCGCCAACAAGGCCAATGCCGCCACGATCGATTGGAACCCCATGCGCTTCCCCTTCCAGCATCGAACGCTAGCGGCGCTATGTTACCGATAATTGGCTGGATGCGATCACACGAAACTATAGGGATCGACGTCGACTGCCACGCGGACCTTGGCACTCCATTCGAGCCCGCCCAGCCATTCGCGGATTACATCCTGCACGTCGAAGGCACGGCGGGCATGGACCAGCAGGCGGAAACGGTGGCGGCCGCGCAGCATCGCCAGCGGCGCGGGGGCGGGGCCATAGACGTGCATCTCGTCGAGCTTGGGTGCCGATCGCCCGATCATCCGCGCGGTGACTTCGCCAGCCGCCTTGTCCTCGCTCGACACGATGATCGCGGCGTAGCGGCCGAAGGGCGGCGCCTCGGCCTCGCGCCGCGCCTCGGTTTCGGCGGCGTAGAAAGCCGCGGCATCGCCCGAGATCAGCGCCTGCATCACCTGCGCCTCGGGCGCATGCGTCTGGATATAGACCGTGCCGGGCTTCTCGCCGCGGCCGGCGCGGCCCGAGACCTGCATGATCTGCTGGAAGGTGCGCTCCGAGGCGCGTAGGTCGCCGCCATCCAACCCGAGATCGGCATCGACCACGCCGACCACGGTCAAGTTGGGGAAGTGATAGCCCTTGGTCACCAGCTGGGTGCCGACGACGATGTCGATATCCCCATGTTCCATCCGCGCGACGAACTCGGCGGCCTTGGCGGGCGACCACAGCGTGTCCGACGTGACGATCGCCGTGCGCGCATTGGGCCACAGCGCGGCGACTTCGTCGGCGATCCGCTCGACCCCGGGACCGCAGGCGACGAGGCTGTCGGGCTCCTCGCATTCGGGGCAGATTTCCGGCGTCGGCACGGTGTGCCCGCAATGGTGGCACGACAGCCGCCGGATCAGCCGGTGCTCGACCATCCAGGCAGTGCAATTGGGGCATTGGAAACGGTGGCCGCAATGCCGGCACAAGGTGAGCGGGGCATAGCCGCGGCGATTGAGGAACAGCAGCGACTGCTCGCCGCGTTCCAGCGCGGCGTCGATCGCGAGGACGAGCCGGGGACTGAGCCAGCGACCGCGCTTGGGCGGCTCCTTGATCAGGTCGATCGGCTCGATTTCGGGAAGCTCCGCGACGCCGTAGCGCCCGGGCAGCTTGAGCTCGGCATAACGGCCGAGCTCGACCTGGTGGCGCGTCTCGATCGCGGGGGTCGCCGAGGCGAGAATCACCGGGCATTGTGCAAAGCGCCCGCGCATCACCGCGACGTCGCGCGCGTGATAATGGACGCCTTCCTCCTGCTTGAAGCTGGTCTCGTGCGCCTCGTCGACGACGACCAGCCCGAGATTGGGATAGGGCAGGAACAATGCCGAGCGCGCGCCCACCGTCACCATCGCCTCGCCGCGCGCGATCGCGCGCCAGGCACGGCGCCGCTGCGACGTGCGCAGGCCCGAATGCCAGGCGATCGGCTCGCAGCCGAAGCGCTTGGCAAAGCGCGTGAGGAAGGGCTCGGTCAGCGCGATCTCGGGCAGGAGGACCAATGTCTGCCGGCCCGCTTGCAGCGCGGCGGCGACCGCCTCGAAATAGACCTCGGTTTTTCCGGATCCGGTGACGCCATCCAGCAGGAAGGGCTGGAACGCCGCGGCATCGACGGCGTCGCGCAGGATTTTCGCAGCGCCCGCCTGTTCGCCGCTGAGTTCGGGCGGGGCGAAGCCTGGATCCGGGAGCGGATAGGGCGAGTCGGTATCGATCACCACCGGCTCGATCGCGCCGACCTTGACCAGCCCGCGGATCACCGCGTCGGACACGTCGGCGATCGTCGCCAGCTCGCGGACCAGCCCCTGGCGGTCGCCGATCCGTTCGAGCGCCTGTTCGCGCTGCGGAGTGAGGCGGCCGGGGACTTCGCCGGTGGCCCGATATTCGACGATCGTCGGCGCGCGCTCGAGCGCGGCGCTCGAGCGCACCGTCATGGCGAGCACGGCGGAGAGCGGCGCCAGATAATAATTCGCGGTCCACTCGACGAGGCGGCGGACCAATTCGGGAACCAGCGGCGCATCGACGACGGCGAGCAGGTTGCGCAGGCGATTGTCGCCGATCTCCTCGGTGGGCAACCGCTCGGGCTCCCACACGACGCCGACATATTGGCGCGGGCCGATGGGGACGATGACAATCGACCCCGGCTCGACGTGCATGCCCTGCGGCACGCGATAATCGAGAGGGCCCAAAGCAGGGTGGAGGACGAGGATGCGGGCGCGCATGGCGCCTCATATGGGGATTTCGGCGCGAACGGGAATCCCGTATCGCATCGGGCTCCAAGGAGATTGATCTCGATGCTGTTTGCCGCGCTGCTGCTCGCTCAGGCCGTCCCGGCCGCCCAGACCACTGCCTGCAAGGCAAAGGATGCCGCGTTGCCCGCCGCGCTGCTCGGCTGGACGACGCCGCAGGATCAGATCGAGCCGGGCAAGGCCGCGCTGGTCGATACCGTCGACGCAGCGACACTCAAGGATCTTCCGGCCGGCACCAAGCCCGGCAAGGCGGCGAGCATCGCATTCCATGTCGCGGCGGCCGGGACCTATGGCATCGCGCTCGACCAGCCCGGCTGGATCGACGTCACGCCCGGCGCGCGCGGCGGCACGCCGCTCAAGTCGGTCGCGCATGGCCATGGGCCCGATTGCGCGTCGATCCGCAAGATCGTCCGATTCGAACTGGTGCCGGGCGACTATCGGTTGGCAGTGACCGGGCTCGCCCAGCCCAAGGCGAAAGTCATGCTGATCCGCGACTGAACTTAGCCACAGACTGAAAGCTGCCTAGCGGCTTCCGTTCCACTTCAGGGCGTTCACTCCGCTTGCGTACAATTCCGAAGCCGCTCAACCGAACCCGTCTTACGATTGCCGTTTTTGCAAGTCTGGCCAGCGATTTCGGGAAAACGCAGTCGGGAACAGATTTTGGGAATGCGGCGCTTCAGCGGTGACGACACCACCCTCACGCTTTGCATGCCCGCTCGACCTTCGTTTGTGGGTAGTCTCGAAGGCGGCACCGCGTCCACCGACAAGGCCGTCGACCTTTGCCCGACGCAACTCTGAGGGTGGCGATCGTTTTACCCTGAGCAAATCGGAGGTACTGCATGAGATTGATCGCGATTGAAGAGCACATCCTTCCCTCTGCAGTGCGCAAGGCATGGGCAGCGGCGCCTGAGCCGCACGATCCGGTGTCAGCCGCTGCCGATGGCGGCGAGAACGGCGTACGTCTGGCGGATTTGGAAGCGGGGCGCCTGGCACTGATGGACGAGCAAGGCGTCGATGTTCAGGTTCTTTCCCTGACGACGCCTGGCCTGCACAACTTAACGCCGGACACGGCCGTGGACATGGCGTGCCGTGTCAACGACCTGATCGCGCGGACCTGTGCCCGACATCCTGATCGGTTTCAGGGCTTCGCGGCGCTGCCGACCCCCGACCCCGACGCTGCGCCGCGCGAATTGGAACGTGCTGTGCGGGAACTGGGCCTTAAAGGTGCATTGGTATGCGGGCGCACACGCGAGCGCCATCTGGATCATCCGTCGCTGCGACCGATGCTGGCGAAGGCGGAGGAACTGCGCGCTCCCATCTTTATCCATCCGCAAACGCCGCTCGCGGCGGTGCGCGCGGCGAACTACGCTGGAATCGGCGAAACCGCCGATCTCGCGCTCGCCGCTTTTGGCCTCGGATGGCATTATGAAGCAGGGCTGCAATGGGTCCGCCTCGCGGCAGCCGGCGTATTTGATGAGTTGCCAGACCTGCAAATCATCCTTGGCCATTGGGGCGAAGTGGTGCTGTTCTATCTGGAGCGCATGACACCCGTGTTCGAGCGTACCCTGGACCTGCGCCGATCCTTCACGGACTACGCCCGGAACAACCTGTACGTGACCGGCAGCGGCATGTGGAGCGAGACCTACCTTCAGCGCTGCCTTGAGATTGTCGGCCCCGAGCGCCTGCTGTTCTCGACTGACTTTCCCTACCAGTACAGGCCGGGGGGCGCCCCGCGACGTTTCGTGGAAGACGTGTCGCTCGACGATGCTGTGCGAGCAGGCTTCGCCCATGGCAATTGGGAGCGCCTAACCGGGCAGACAGATTAATGTTGCTTTCGCGAAACTCGATCCCTTTCCGGAAAAGACGGCGATGTAAGGTGGCGGCAGTTAGCGTCATCGGCCCGCCGAAACCTGCCTGTCGCCTTTCCACCCAAAGTCGGTCGTGCGGCCCCTGTTCCGAAAGAGGGCGTTTCAGATCATGGCTAGAGCGTGATCGCCAGCGCCATGGTCAGCGCGTGGTCCATCTTGTCGCGGCCGCCGTCTCGGCCGAAGCGATACTGGTTGAGATAGCCGATATCGGTGGTGACATGTTGCGACAGCGGGACGCTGAGCCCGATCGCGTTGCGCGTCCGCTCATAGCCACTGCGCTGGCCCCAACCGGTGTCGTTGAAGTTGAAGAAATCCTCATGCGAGACGAACAGGCTGGGCCCTTTGGCGGCGAGCGGCAGCGCGTAGCGCAGTTGCGGGCGGATACGCACGCCGACCGGACCGCCGCGGCTGTTGAAGCGCTGCTCCAGCCGCAGCCGGGTCATCACGCCGCCGCCCAGCGTGAACACGACCTGCTGGCGCAGCCGCTCCTCGTTGGGCAGCACATCGCCATGGTCCCAATCCTCGACATGGCGATAGCCGATGCCGATCTCGACGCCCTTGGCGATGGCGCGGGTGAAGAGCGCGCCAAGCTCGGCATGGCTGAAGCCGCCCGCCGCGTCCCCAAATCGCCCGATCGATTCGAGCGTGACGCGGGTGTCCTTGGCAATCTGGGTCGATCCATTGGTCTGGAGCCAGAGTTGCCTGTCGGTTTGCTGCGCATGCGCGGCGACGGGGACGGCCAGCAAGGCCGCCGAAAGGACGAGGAAGCGCAACACGTCAGTCTCCAGGAGCGGGTGCCGTCGGGTACGTGCCGGCATGCCTTCGCATTATAGAAGCGCTGTCACAAGAATGTCATGTCGGGCGGGGTTGCGAATCGGAACATAGCGGGTACAATCTGCCCAGGGTCGCCGACAAGGGGAGAGGGAAGATGATTCTCGCCGCGCTCGCTTTGAGCTTCGCCACCCAGCAATGCCGCACCTATGACGTCGCGCTGCCGCGCCCCCTTGCGGGGTGGAACCGTGTCGGCAGGGGGCTCGATACCGGGCATGCCGTCATCGTCTCGGGCCGGCGCGGCACCGTGTCCGCCGCGGTCCGCATCCGAAAGGCGGGCAGCTTCGGCATTGCCGTCGATCGCGAGGGCTGGATCGACGTTGCGCCGGCGGGCGCCAGGCCGCTGCGCATGGCCTCGGAAGCGCGCGGGCCGCGCTGCTCGACGATCCGCAAGATCGTGCGTTACAATCTGCGTCCGGGGACTTATCGGGTGTCGGTGAATCGCCTGCGTGGCGATCGGGCGAGGCTGATGCTCGTCCGCTACTGATCCATTAGGGGCCCGACATGAAGTTCTTCGCCGACACCGCCGACACTGCCGACATCCGCGACCTGGCCGAGACCGGGCTGCTCGACGGCGTCACCACCAATCCCTCGCTGATCCACAAATCGGGCCGCGACTTCCTAGAAGTGGTCGCCGAGATTTGCGGGATCGTCGAGGGGCCGGTCTCGGCCGAGGTCGTCGCGCTCGATCATGCGACGATGATGCAGGAAGCCGAGATCCTGCGGAAGATCGCCGATAATGTCGCGGTCAAGGTGCCGCTGACCATCGACGGCCTCAAGACCTGCAAGGCGCTGACCGACGACGGCACGATGGTCAACGTCACCCTGTGCTTCTCGGCCAACCAGGCGCTGCTCGCTGCCAAGGCCGGCGCGACCTTCGTCTCGCCCTTCGTCGGCCGCCACGACGATATCGGCTTCGACGGGATGGACCTGATCGAAGACATCCGGCTGATCTACGACAATTATGATTTCGGCACCGAGATCCTGGTGGCGAGCGTGCGCCATCCGGTCCATGTCCTCCAGGCCGCCAAGATCGGTGCGGACGTGATGACCGCGCCGCCCGCAGTGATCCGCCAGCTCGTCAAGCACCCGCTCACCGACAAGGGCATCGAAGGCTTCCTCGCCGACTGGGCGAAGACGGGGCAGAAGATCGGCTGACGCTTAACGGCTGCACGATCAGGGGGTAGGGTGCCGGCGTGACCGACGCCCTGCCCCTTTTATATGCGCAGCATCTCGCGCGCGACCGGCGACGGTCGGTGCACACGATCCGCGCCTACGAGGCGACCGCGGTGCGGCTGATCGCATTCCTGCAGGGGCATTGGGGCGAGGCCGTCACGCGGGAGCGGCTGGCGGGATTGACGCCCGCCGATCTGCGCGCCTTCCTTGCCCATCGCCGCAACGACGGGCTCGGCAACGCCTCGGCCGCGCGCGAGCTTTCGGCGGTGCGGGGGTTCCTCAAATTCGCCGTGGGCGCCGAGGCCGAACTCCCGAGGCTGCGTGGGCCACGGGTCAAGAAGGGCCTGCCGCGCCCGATCGCGCCGCATGAGGCGGTGGCGCTGGCCGAGGCGGTGTCCGACGAGGCGCGCGAGCCGTGGATCGGGCTGCGCGACTGGGCGGTGCTGTTGCTGCTCTACGGCGCCGGCCTGCGCATCGGCGAGGCGGCCGGGCTCACCGGCGCGGTGCTGCCGCTCGGCGCGACGCTGCGCGTCACCGGCAAGCGCGACAAGACCCGGACCGTGCCGCTGCTCCCGCAGGTACGCGACGCGATCGAGGCCTATGCCCAGGCCTGCCCCTATGGCGTGTCGCGCGATGCGCCGCTGTTTCGCGGCGCCAAGGGTGGGCCGTTGCCGCCGGGAATGGTGCGCAAGGCGGTGCGCTCGGCGCGGGCGGCGCTGGGACTGTCGGAGCGGACGACGCCGCATGCGCTGCGTCACAGCTTCGCCACCCACCTGCTCGGTCGGGGCGCCGATCTGCGCGCGCTCCAGGAACTGCTCGGCCATGCCAGCCTGAGCTCGACCCAGGTCTATACCGCGGTCGACGCCGCGCATCTGCTCGACGTGTACCGCAACGCACATCCAAGAGCGTGAGTTCGCCGCGCTTTTACGCTACACTAGCGCAATGAGCACGAGCTTCACGGCCGACATCCAATCGATCCAGCGGATTCCAGAAGTCGAGGCGATCCTCGCCGAGGTCTGCCGGATCACCGGCATGGGCTTCGCGGCAGTCGCGCGGGTGACCACCGATCGCTGGGTGGCGTGCCAGCTACTCGACAGCATCGAGTTCGGACTCAACCCCGGCGACGAACTCGAGATCAAGACGACGATCTGCGACGAGATTCGGGCAAGCGGTCGCGGCGTCTTTATCGACCAGGTCAGCCAACAGCCTGAATGGCGCACGCATCACACGCCGACGCTCTATGGGTTCGAGAGCTATATCTCCTATCCGATCGTACGCGGCGACGGCAGTTTCTTCGGCACGCTATGTGCAATCGATCCCAAGCCGTGCGGGGTCCGGCTCGCCGGGATCGTGCCGCAGATCGAGGCATATGCCGAGCAGATCGCCCGCGCGCTCGACGCGCAAAAGGCGGCCGCCTAGCGCCCGGTGCGTGGCTTCCAGGTCAGTACGCGCCACAGATAGACCAGGCAGATCAGCACCAGGCAGATGGTGACGACCGGCGCGATCCAATGGTCGATCGTCTCGAAATTGGTGCCGAGCCAATAGCCGACGCCGACAAGCAGCGTATTCCACACCGCGCTGCCCGCGGTCGTGTAGAGCACGAAGCGCCAGAACGGCATGTGGAGCAGTCCCGCGGGAATAGAGATCACCGTGCGGCCCAGCGGCATGAAGCGAAACAGGAAGACGGTCACGCCGCCCCAGCGATCGAAGAAGCGGCGCAGCTTCTCGACGTCCTCCCATTCCATGGTGAGCCAGCGGCCGTGGCGGCGCACGAACGGCTCGAGCCGCTCATAGCCGAAACGCCGCCCGATCTCGAACCAGAACAGGTTGCCCACCGCACAGCCCAGCGTGCCCGCCAAGACGAGCAGGAGAAAGTCCATCTTGCCCTGGCCGGCGGCGATGCCGCCCACGCTCATGATCAGTTCGGAAGGGACGGGCGGGATGACATTTTCCAGCACCATCAGCAGGAAAATGCCGAAATATCCCCAATCGAGCCAATCGATCATCGCTTCAGGAAGCGCGATCGGCGACGCGGCGTTCGATCGCCTGCCAGATCATCGCACCGGTATCACTGCCGTTGAACGTGTCGATCGCGACGATCCCGGTGGGCGAAGTGACGTTGATCTCGGTCAGCCATTCGCCGCCGATCACGTCGATCCCGACGAACAGCAGCCCGCGCTTCTTGAGCTCGGGGCCGAGCAGCGCGCAGATTTCCTCTTCGCGCGCGGTCAGTTCGGTCTTCGCCGCGCTGCCGCCGACGGCCAGGTTCGAGCGGATCTCGCCTTCGCCCGGGATCCGGTTGATCGCGCCGGCGATCTCGCCGTCGACCAGCACGATGCGCTTGTCGCCCGCCGCGACCGAGGGGAGGAAGGCCTGCACCATATGCGGCTCGCGATAAGCGGTGTTGAACACTTCGATCAGCGAGGAGAGGTTGGCGCCGTCGCTGCCGACCTTGAAGATCGCCTTGCCGCCATTGCCGTGGAGCGGCTTGACGACGATCTCGCCATGCTGCGCGAGGAAGGCGCGCGCCTCGTCGAGGCTGCGGGTGACCAAGGTGGGCGGCATGAACTGCGGATAATCGAGGACGAAGATCTTTTCCGGCGCGTTGCGCACGCTGGCGGGATCGTTGACGACCAAGGTCCTGTCGGCGATCCGCTCGAGCAAATGCGTCGCGGTGATGTAGCCGAGATCGAAGGGCGGATCCTGGCGCATCAGCACGACATCGGCCTCGTCGCCGAGATCGAGGCTGACCGGATCGGCAAAGGCGAAGTGATTCCCGGGTACGCGCTGGACGGTGACCGGATGCGCCTTGGTCCAGACCCGGCCGGCCGAGTAATTGAGGTCCTCGGGACTGTAGTGAAACAGCGCATGCCCGCGCGCCTGCGCCGAAAGCATCAGCGCGAACGTCGAATCACCAGCGATGTTGATCGCATCGAGCGGGTCCATCTGCACGGCAATTTTGAGCGACATTCGGCCTCCTGAGCACGCCCTTAGGTGACTTATTGCACTAAGTCACCCCATCCAGGCGTTCTCGATATGGCGAGGCCTGCAGCCCGGAGCAATGAGGATCACGTCGACGCGGATATCATCGTTCGGCCCAGCATAGCGCGGCATCAGATATTCGGCCGCCGCGGCAACGCGTGAGAGCCGAAAGGCGTCGATCGCGAAGTCGAGTTCGGCGTCGGTGGCGCGGGTCTTCACCTCGACGAAGGCGACGAGGCTCCCCTTGCGCGCGATAAGATCGACTTCGCCGGCGGGAGTGCGCACCCGCCGATCAAGGATGCGCCAGCCCTTCAGCCGAAGCCACCATCCCGCCAGCCGTTCGCCGCGGCGGCCGATGGCTTCGGCGGCGCGGCGATCGCCAGTGGTTCTGGGACGGGCAGGGCGGCGCATGACGGCAATTTGCTCGGTTGCCAGTCGATCAACAAGGCGGAAGTGTTGCACGGCGGCTGCGTTGGCGCATCGTGCAGAGTTGATATAAAGAGTTCTTTATATGGACGGGAGGTGCGCATGCAGCCCGAACGAGCGACTTTCCTCGATCCCGATATCGCATGGCTCCAGCGCCTGCTGCCCGTCGCGCGTCGCATCTTTACCGACACCTTCGCTCGGCATTACGACGCTGCGGCGTTCGAGCGGTTCTGCAACTCGGTCTATCTCCCCGGAGGCTCGATGTCCCGGGACTTCGACGATCCCGCGATACGCTGGTACATTGCCACGGCGGACAATCAGCCGATCGGCTACGCCAAGCTGACGCCGCTGCGGGCGCCGGTCGAAAATCCTGCGCGTGACGCGCTGGAGCTGCAGCAACTCTATGTCCAGGGTGCGTGGCAGGGGCGGGGCGTCGCAGACGCCCTCATGCAATGGGCGTTGCAGACTGCGCGGACCCAGGGTGCGAGCGAAGTGTATCTGACCGTCTTCGATCATAACGTGCGGGCCAAGCAATTCTATGCGCGATACGCGTTCGAGGAAGTCGGCCGCTGCACCTTCCAGCTCGGCGATCGGATCGACGACGATCGGATCTGGCGCACGCGGCTGACGCGGTGACCGGCTGACGGGGGGCTCACCCCTTCATTTCCATCGCCCGGGCATAGAGCAGCTTGCGGTCGAGCCCGAATTTCTTGGCGACTTCGCCGGCGGCTTTCGAGACGGGCAGGCGGCTGAGCGCCTCGGCAAGGGCGGCGTCGGCATCCTCGGCGCTGGGCGGCGGGGCCTCGCCGGGCGGGCCGATGATGATCACGATCTCGCCCTTGGGCGGCGCCTCGGCATAGCGTTCGGCGAGCGCCGAGAGCGTGCCGGTGACGCATTCTTCGAAACGCTTGGTGATCTCGCGCGCAACCCCGGCTTCGCGGTCGCCGAGCCCGTCGGCCAACGCCGCCAGCGTCGCGGCGAGGCGCGGCCCGGATTCATAGAGGATCAGCGTCGCGCGGATCGCGGCGACTTCGGCGATCGCCTCGGCCCGGGCCTGGGCCTTGGGAGGCAGGAAGCCGAGGAAGAAGAAGCGATCGGTGGGCAGGCCCGCCAGCGTCAGCGCCGCGATTGCCGCGCAGGGACCGGGGATGGTGACCACCAGATGTCCGGCCGCGCGCGCGTCACGCACCAGCTTGTAGCCGGGGTCCGAGATCAGCGGCGTGCCGGCGTCGGAGACCAGCGCCACCGCTTCGGTGCCCATCCGCGCGACTAGGCCGGGGCGGACGCCATCGGCGCTGTGGTCGTGATAGGGGACCATTCGTCCCTTGGTGCCGAGGTGGCGGAACAGCCCCGCCGTCACGCGCGTGTCTTCCACCGCAACGATATCGGCGTTCATCAGTATTTCAGCCGCACGCGGGCTCAAGTCACCGAGATTGCCGATCGGCGTCGCGACGATGTAGAGGCCGGGGGCAAGTGAAGAGGTCATCGGGGAGAGTCATGGCAGACCGCACAGGGAAACCGCAACGGGGGCGTATGTTCATTCTTCGTCGAATCGCACTGGGTGCCACGTTATTTCTCGCCGCCTGTTCGACCGGCCCCCGCGTCATTCCCGAGGCCAATCGCCCTGCGCCGGCCGAAAAGCCGGTCGAGCGCCCGCCGGTGCGTCCGATCCAGCCGGGCCTGCCGCAGGACGTCGAGCGCCATCGCATCGCGCTGCTCGTGCCGCTTACTGGCGCCAATGCCGGCGTCGGCAAGTCGTTGCAGAACGCCACCCAGCTCGCGGTGCTCGACACGCGTAGCGATGCGCTGCGCATCACCAGCTACGACACCTCCGGTCCCGGCGGCGCTGCCGCCGCGGCGACTCAGGCGATCGCCGACGGCAACCGGTTGATCCTCGGCCCGCTGCTCGCCGAGGATGCCCGCGCCGTCGCCCCGATCGCGCGGCGCGCGCGCGTGCCGGTGCTCAGCTTCTCGAACGATGTCACCGCGGCGGGCGGCGGCACCTTCCTGCTCGGCTATTCACCGGTGCAATCGATCGAGCGCGTGGTCGATTATGCCAAGGCCAGCGGGATCACCGATTTCGCCGGGCTGATGCCGACCGGCGTCTATGGCGAGCGCGCAGCGACGGTATTCCTGCGCGCAGTCGAGGGTGCGGGCGGCAAGGTGCTGGCGCTCGAGACGTTCGACGGGCGCCCGGGATCGATGAGCGGGGCGATCGCCAAGCTCGGTCGCTCGCCCTATCAGGCCATCCTGATCGCGGGCAGCGCCGAAAGCGCAGTGCTTGCCGCGCCGATCATCCGCCGCACCGGCGGCAAGACGGCGCGGCTGCTCGGGCCCGATCTGTGGAACACCGACTCGGGGATTGGCAGCAAGGCGGTTCTCGCCGGTGCCTGGTTCGCCAGCGTGCCGGACAATTATTATCGCCAATACGCCACCAAATATCGCGCGCGCTTCGGGAACGCGCCGTATCGCCTGTCGACGCTTGGCTATGACGCGGTGTTGCTCACGGTGCGGATCGCGCGCGATTGGCGGCCGGGGGACGAGTTCCCGGCTTCGCGCCTGACCGATCGTGACGGGTTTTCCGGGCTCGACGGCGCCTTCCGTTTCGGCCGCGACGGCGTCGCCGAGCGTGCGCTGGAAGTGCAGGAAGTCAAAGGCGGAACGACGGTGACGGTTTCGCCGGCGCCGGCCAATTTCAACGGAAACCAGTAAGTCGATCGTCACCCCGGCAGGGTAGCCGGGGTGACGATCGACCTCAGGCGATCACCAGCTCGCGCAGTATCGCCTCCAGCACTGGCATGCCGGTGTCGGTGATGCGCAGCCGCCCGCCATCGCGGGCAGCGAGGCCCTGGCGTTCGAGCAGCGCGAGCGCGTCCCAGTCGAGCGGTGCCGTGCCGCCGGCGAGTGTCGCTACCCGCGCGAGGTCGATGCCTTCCGCCAGCCGCAATCCCATCAGCAGCGCCTCGACGCCGCGCTCGCTGGGCACCAGCGGATCCTCGCGCTCGATTCCATGCGCGTTGCGCGCGATCGCGGCCATCCAGTTTTCGGGCTTCTTGCGGCGGAAGGTCGCGCAGCCGCCGCGCCGGCCGTGCGCGCCCGGGCCGATCCCGGCATAATCGCCATAGCGCCAATAGGTGAGGTTGTGCCGGCTCTCGGCGCCGGGACGGGCGTGGTTGGAGATTTCATAGGCCGGGAGGCCCGCCGCGGCGGTGATCGTCCGCGTCGCCTCGAACAGGTCGGCGGCGGCATCGGGGTCATAAGCGGCGAGCTCGCCCTTCTCGAACAATGTCGCGAAGCGCGTGCCGGCTTCGATGGTCAGCTGATAGAGCGAGAGATGCTCGGTGCCGAAGCCGAGCGCGCGGTCGAGCTCGGCCTGCCAGTCGGCGAGGCTCTGGCCGGGACGCGCATAGATCAGGTCGAAGCTGACGCGATCGAACACCGATTGCGCGGTTGCGAGCGCGCGCAGCCCCTCTTCGACGCCATGCGCCCGGCCGAGGAAGCGCAGCGCGTCGTCGTCGAGCGCCTGCAGCCCCAGCGAGACGCGATTGACACCGGCGGCGGCGAGATCGGCGAAGCGCGCGGCCTCGACCGAAGAGGGATTGGCCTCCAGGGTGATCTCGATCCCGGGCTCGAAGCCCCAATGCTTTTCCGCTGCGGCGATTACCGCCGCGACGGTTTCGGGGGGCATCAGCGAGGGGGTGCCGCCGCCGAAGAAGATCGATCCCAGGCGTCGCCCCGGAAGCGCCGCCGCCTCATGCGCGAGGTCGGCGAGCATCGCCGCGCGCCACGCGGCCTGATCGACGCTCTCCCGGACATGGCTGTTGAAATCGCAATAGGGGCATTTCGACACGCAGAACGGCCAGTGGACGTAGAGCGCGAGCGGTGCGGCAAGGGCGGAGGATTCGGACACGGCGACGCATGTAGGCGCGGCGCCAGGATTATTCGAGCGGCGCGAAGGGGGCGGGCAGAGAGGGTTAGGCCGGACAGCGAGGGGGTTGAGGAGCTGCCCGGCCAAGTCCCGCAAAGTGCGACCCTCGGGGCTTGGCGTGCTTCTATGTTGTGCGGTGCCCGCCCGATATTCCGAGAAACGCCGCACCGGGACCGACCGGACCCGCGGCTTCGCATCTCGTTAGCCATGCCCAGATTGAAGAGGAGGGTGGAGCGGGTAGCGGGAATCGAACCCGCGTATTCAGCTTGGAAGGCTGCTGCACTACCATTGTGCTATACCCGCATCGCCTTGAACTTCCTCGCTAATCCGAGGGGTTCGGCAGGCGTTCCAGCATCCGTTTTGGTGGAATCCCACCATCACGGGCGCTGGTCGCGCGGACGGCTAGCTAGCGCGCCGAACCGGGCAGCGCAAGATCGTCATCGCCCGCAAAGGCATTTGTGCTCGGCGAGAAACAAATCGCGGGCGAGAGCATTGGGTTAGGAGGAAATAGGGACCTGCCGTGCGGCTGATCAGTGCAATCCTCGTCTTGGCAGCCTCAACGGTGATCGCGACGGGCATTGGCTATAAGACTGCGGAGGCGCGGCGTCCCGCGGTTCTGGATCACACCCGCGTGCGTTCCGCGGCGATCCTGCGCCAGGCCGAGAGCTTCCCCGATGGCGGCATCTTTCTGATCGGCGACAGCATCACCGAATTCGCCTATGTGCCCCTGCTGTGCGGCCGGCCCGTGCTCAACGCCGGGTTGGGCGGTAGTCGCGTGACCGAGTGGCAGGGGCTCGTTCCCAAGCTGCTGGCCGACGCCAAGCCCTCGCTCGTCATCTTCGCGCTGGGCGTCAACGACGCGCGGCGCACGACGCTTGCCAAGCCTGATGCCTGGCAGCGCGATTATGCCAGGCTGGTGGAGCAAGTGCACGGTGCGCGCGTCGCGATCATGGGCATCCAGCCGATCGAGCCCGACAAGCGGATCGGGCCCGGCTTCGATCCCGCACTGGTCGCGCAATTGAATGCAAAGGCGCAGGCCGTTGCGGGCGCGACGCACGCCGTGTTCATCGCGCCGCCCGCATCGCCACAGACCTCGGACGGCGTCCATCTGAACGAGGCGGGGCGGCGCGCATGGGTGCAGCGGCTCGCCGCCGCCTGCTGATCCGCGCCGCCCGCGATCCTCAAAAGGCGAAGGGCGCTCCGATCCGCCGCTCGGCCAGCACGAAGGCATCGGCAACGAGCTGGAACGGGCGGATGTCGACATCGCTTTCGCCGGCGGTGACCAGTTCGGCGAAGCGCGCATAGAGCCGGGGATATTCCTGGTCGGGGGCCTTCTGCTCCTCGCCGCCGGGAAGCTGGAGAATGCTGCCGCCCATCGACAGCCGCAGCCGGCCGGCATCGGTATCGACTTCGATGTCCCAGGTTTGCGGGCCGGTCTGGAGGAAGTCGAAGCTCGCCTCGACCGGCGCGGTGCCCGAGCGCATGCGCAGTTCCGCAACCAGGGGACCGGCGCGGCCTTCGGGAACTTCCATCCAGGCCGATTCGAGCAGCACCGCATCCGGCAGGATTGCCGTGGTGATCGACAGCGCATTGATGCCGGGGTCGAACACGCCGAAGCCACCCGGCGCCAGAATCCAGTCCTGCCCGGGATGCCAGCGGCGAATATCTTCCTTCCAGGTGATCCGCACTGCGTCGATCCGCTTGCCGCGCAGCCAGTCGCGCGCCGGCGCGACGCCCGCCGCCTCGCGCGAATGCCAGCTGGCGAACAGCGTCACGCCCTTGGCGCGCGCGCGATCGGCAAGCGCGGCGATTTCGCTGATCGTCGCGGCTGGCGGCTTTTCGAGCATCACATGCAGCCCGGCGTCGATCGCCGCGACTGCCTGGGCATAGCGACCCTCGGGCGGGGTGCAGAGCGAAATCGCGTCGAGATCATGCCCGCCGCCGATCAGCGAACCGATCTCGCGGTGCGCGATCACCCCGTCTACCGTGGCATGGCGACTCGCGGTGGCGACCAGTTCGAAGCGCTTGTCGGCGGCGAGCGCGGGGAGATGCTGGTCGCGCGCGATCTTGCCGATCCCGACCAGTCCGAGCCGGATGGCCCGTCCTGCCTGTTCCATGAAATATCCTCTTCGTTCTAGCTGGTTTGTCTGGATTCGACCTGTTCGATCAGCTCGAGCACGTCGCCGATCAGGGCGCGCATTGCGATGCGTGCGGCATCGGGATCGCGCGCGGCGATCGCGTCTCGGACCACGGTGTGGTCGATGACGTTGGCGGTGCGCCCCTTCAGGCGGTTGGTGAAGCGAATCGAAGTGTGCAGCGCGGTCGACACCATGTCGCGGAACTGGGCGTAGAAAGGGTTGCCCGACGCCTGCAGGATCGCGACGTGAAACGTGATGTCGGCATCGAGCGTATCGTCGTCGCCGCGTTCGGCCGCTTCCATCCGCGCCAGCCCCGCGGAGATCGCCGCAAGGTCCGCCTCGGTGGCGAAGCGCGCGGCGAGCGCCGCCGCCTCTGGCTCGATTGCGACGCGCAACTGGTTGAACTGGCGCAGCAAATCGATCGAGAATTGCCGCTCGAGCAGCCAGCGCAGCACATCAGTATCGAAGAGGTTCCACGAGGCCGCCGGCTGGACCATCGTACCCTGACGCGGGCGGGCGCTGAGCAGGCCCTTGGCGGTGAGCATCTTGACCGCCTCGCGAGTGACCGATCGGCTTACGCCATGCTGCTTGGCGAGTTCTGCCTCGGTGGGGAACGCCGCGTGCTCGTAATGGCCGGTGACGATCGCGCGTCCCAGGCTGTCGAGCATGCCATAGGTCAGGTTGCGCCCCAGCGACGGCCGCAATACCCCTTCGTTCCTTCCATCGCCCATCGTCATCCCCGGTCGCTCCACATGTTCCGACGATCGCCGACCCCGCGCCGTCATTGCGCGCGACCTTAGTCCGACGCGCGCGCTGGACAAGTCCAATAAATAAGATAAATCGCTTTGTACCGCGCGGAAACGGCGCGGCGGCACTGCGCCGTACAGGGGAGGAAGCCATGGGTCTGTCACAAATCGACCTGATCGTCGTCATCGTCTACGCCATCGGCATCTTCGGCTTGGCGCAATGGGTCAGCCGCGAAAAGGCAGGCCACGCCAAGGACACGTCGGACTATTTCCTCGCATCGAAGTCGCTGCCCTGGTGGGCGATCGGCGCGTCGCTGATCGCGGCGAACATCTCGGCCGAGCAGATCGTCGGCATGGCGGGCTCGGGCTACAAGATCGGCCTGGCGATCGCTTCTTACGAGTGGATGGCGGCGCTGACGCTCTTGATCGTCGGCAAATATTTTCTGCCGATCTTCCTCAAGAACGAGATCTACACGATGCCGCAGTTCCTCGAGCAGCGCTATGGCCGCGTGCTCCCGGTGCTGATGGCGGTGTTCTGGCTCGCGCTCTATGTGTTCGTGAACCTCACCTCGATCATCTGGCTCGGTTCGATCGCGGTCCACAAGGTGGCGGGTGTCGATCAGACTGCGGCGCTGATCGGCCTGGGCGGCTTCGCCTTGCTCTATCAGCTCTATGGCGGCCTCAAGGCGGTGGCGCTGACCGACATCGTCCAGGTGACGCTGCTGGTGATGGGCGGGCTGATCGTCTCGTATCTGACGCTCGATCAGATCGGCGGCGGGCAGGGCATCCTCGCGGGCTTCCATACCCTGGCGACCGCGCATCCCGAGAAGTTCGACATGATCCTGTCGCCTGACAATCCCTTCTACAAGGATCTGCCCGGCATCGCCGTGCTGATCGGCGGCATGTGGATCGCGAACCTCAGCTATTGGGGTTTCAATCAGTATATCATCCAGCGCGCGCTGGCCGCGAAGAACCTCGCCGAGGCGCAAAAGGGCATCACGCTCGCGGCGTACCTCAAGCTGCTGATGCCGGTGATCATCGTGTTGCCGGGCATCGCCGCCGTCATGCTCGCGCCGAATCTTGCGGTGGGCGACGAAGCCTATCCGACGATGCTCAAGCTGCTGCCGCCGGGTCTGCTCGGCCTCGTCTTCGCCGCGCTGGTCGCTGCGATCATCGCCTCGACTGCCTCCAAGATCAATTCGATCGGCACGATCTTCACCCTCGATCTCTATGCCAAGGCGCGCGGCATCAACACCCGCGGCGAGCAGGGCGAGGGCAAGACCGGGCAGGAGAAGCATCTGGTGCTGGTCGGGCGCATCGTTGCCGCGGTCGCCGTCGTGATCGCGATCCTCGCCGCCAAGCCGCTGATCGGCCAATCGGACCAGGCGTTCCAGTTCATCCAGGAATTCTCGGGCTTCTTCACGCCGGGCATCACCGTGATCTTCCTGCTCGGCCTGTTCTGGAAGCCGGCGACCGAAGCGGGCGCAATCGTCGCCGCGCTCACCTCGGTGCTGCTCTCGTTCCTGCTCAAGGCGTCGATCCCCGCGGCGTGGCTGCCCGATGCGGTCAACGCCTATCTGCTGCCCTTCATGAACCGGATGATGTTCGTGTTCCTGGTCAGCCTGTTCCTGGCGATGGCGGTGTCGCTGCTGGTGCGCGGCAAGGGCAACGCCAACCGCGTGACGATGGAAGGGGTGACTTTCCGCACGCCGATGGTGTTCAATGTGGCTGCGATCGGCGTCGTCCTGATCCTGATCGCGCTGTACGCAACCTGGTGGTGAGAATGGCGGAACGGTTCCTGGCGGTCGATTGGGGGACAACCAACCGCCGCGTGTTCGTATTGGAGAACGGCGAAGTCGTCGGCACCGCGCGCGACGACAAGGGCGTCACCTCGGTGCAGGACTTCGCCGCCGAGGTTGCCGGTATCCGCCAGCGCTTCGCCGATCTGCCGATGCTGCTCGCCGGGATGGTCGGATCGAAC
The DNA here is from genome assembly GCF_044881185.1 of Sphingomonas sp. MMS12-HWE2-04. Lineage (GTDB taxonomy): Bacteria > Pseudomonadota > Alphaproteobacteria > Sphingomonadales > Sphingomonadaceae > Sphingomonas. The sequence goes on from NZ_CP173254.1 coordinate 84,092, forward strand.
ATCGGCTGGCGGCTGGCGCCCTATGTGGCGGCTCCGGCGGGCGTTCCCGAAGTCGCCGCGGGGCTGTTGCGGATCGACGCGAAGACCGCGATCGTGCCGGGCATCTCGACGATGGACAACGGCCGGCCGGATGTGATGCGGGGCGAGGAAGTCCAGTTGCTCGGCGCCGTCGAGGCAGGGCTGGTGCCGCGCGACGCGCTGCTCGCCCAGCCGGGCACGCATTGCAAATGGGTCGACATGACCGATGGCCGAGTCACCGGCTTCACTACGGCGATGACCGGCGAATTGTTTGCGCTGTTGCGCAAATACGGCCTGCTTGCGACCCAGATCGGCGGCGAAGTGACGCGAGGCCGGGCGTTTCTCCAAGGCGTCGAGGAAGGGTGCCGGCGCGATCTCGCCGCGTCGCTGTTCGGCATCCGCGCCGCCAAGATGCTGGGCACGCGCGACGATGACGACGCGGCGTCGTTCGCCAGCGGACTCCTGATCGGTGCCGATGTCGCCGCCCGGCTCGAGCGCAACGGCCACGACACCGTGCACATCCTCGCCGATCCGGCGCTGGGCGGGCTTTATGCCGCGGCAGTGGAAGCGCATGGACGGCATGCCCATATCGTCGACAGTCACGCCGCGTTCGTCGCGGGAATCATCGCTATTCGGGACCAATCATGAGCCATATCGCCGAGTTCGACACCGCCTTTGCCCGCTGCCCGCTGATCGCGATTCTGCGCGGGGTGAAGCCCGATGAAGTCGAGGATATCGGCGAGGCGCTGGTCGAGGCCGGATTTACCCTGATCGAAGTGCCGCTCAATTCGCCCGAGCCGTTCGACAGCATCGGCAGGCTCGCCAAGCGCTTCGCCGGCCGCGCGGTGATCGGCGCGGGCACGGTGCTGCGCGTCGCGGACGTCCAGGGCGTGCACGATGTCGGGGGCACGATGATCATCTCGCCCAACGCCAATACCCAGGTGATTGCGGCAAGCGCGGCGGCGGGGCTGGTTTCGCTGCCCGGCGTGATGACGCCCAGCGAGGCGTTCGCGGCGCTCGACGCAGGGGCGACCGCGCTCAAGCTGTTCCCGGCCGAAGGCTCGAGCCCGGCGATCCTCAAGGCGATGCGCGCAGTGCTGCCCAAGGATTTGCGGTTGCTGCCGGTCGGCGGAGTCGCGCCGGACACGATGGGGCCGTGGCGCGATGCCGGGGCTGCGGGCTTCGGTCTCGGCTCGGCGCTGTACAAGCCGGGCCTGAGCGCGGCACAGGTCGGCGATAATGCCCGCGCCTTTGTGGCGGGGCTTTCCTAAACACCTTTCCTCCGCCAGCGTGTCGGCAAGACAGGCGGGAGAGGAAATTTGCAGGATCGGCGGACCCGGGTCGTCGTGGTCGGCGGCGGCACGGCGGGGTGGATGGCAGCGGCGGCGCTCGTCCGGCTGCTGCCGCATGCCTGCACCGTTCAGCTGATCGAATCGGCGGAGATCGGCATCGTCGGCGTCGGCGAGGCGACGCTGCCGCACCTGCGCGCGTTCCTTCTGCGGCTGGGCCTCGACGAGGCGGCGTTCATGCGCGCCACTCATGCCACCTTCAAGCTGGGCATCGAATTCCGCGATTTCGGCAAGCCGGGGGACCGCTACCTCCACCCCTTTGGCGCTTTCGGCCAGCCGCTGGGCGGCATCCCTTTTCTGCACTATTGGCTGCGGCTCCAAGCCGAGGGCGAGGGCGGCAGCCTCTTCGACTATGGCGTGGCCAACGTCATGGCGGCGGCAGGCCGGTTCGCGGCGCCGGCCAGCGATCCAGCGTCGCCGCTGTCCGCATACGCCTATGCCTATCAGTTCGATGCGACGCGCTTCGGCCCGCATCTGCGCGACTTTGCCGTCGGGCAGGGCGCGACGCGCACCGAGGGGCGGATCACCGGAGTCGAGCGCCATCCCGAGAGCGGCGATGTCGCGGCGCTGGTGCTGGAGAACGGCGCACGCGTCGAGGGCGACCTGTTCGTCGATTGCTCGGGCTTTCGCAGCCTGTTGCTGGGCGAAGTGCTGGGCGAGGACTGGGAGGACTGGTCGCACTGGCTGCCCTGCGACCGCGCCGTGGCGTTACCCTGCGAATCGCCCAAGGGGGAAATCGAGCCGCTGACCCGCGCTACGGCGATGCCGAGCGGCTGGCGCTGGCGCATCCCGCTCCAGCAGCGGGTCGGCAATGGCTATGTCTATTCGAGCGCGCATCTGAGCGACGATGCCGCGGGCGACGCGATCCTCGCCGCAGTCGACGGCGCGCCGCTCGCCGATCCTCGGGTGCTGCGGTTCCGTGCCGGTCGCCGCAAGCGCAGCTGGTCGCACAATGTGATCGCCGTCGGGCTCGCCTCGGGCTTTCTCGAGCCGCTCGAATCGACCAGCATCTATCTCGTCCAGGCGGCGATCACCCAGCTGCTCGAGCTGTTCCCGATCGACGGGGTCGACTCGGGCGACCGCGACGCGTTCAACGCCGAGATCGACTATGAATATGATCGCATCCGCGACTTCCTGATCCTCCACTATCACGCCAGTACGCGCGACGATTCGGACTTCTGGCGCGACGTACGCGCCCAGCCGATCCCCGACAGCCTGGCCGAGAAGCTGGCGCTTTTCCGGCGCGCCGGCCGGCTCCAGCGCTATGCCAAGGGGCTGTTCTTCGAGCCGAGCTGGATCGCAGTGCTGATCGGCCAGGGCGTGATGCCCGCCGCCTGGGACCAACGCGTCGATGCCGTGCCGTTCGCGGCGCTCGACCAGGAGCTGAAGCGGATGCGCGGGGCGATCGCCGCGCCGGTCGAAACTGTCCCCGGTCATCGCGCTGCGCTCGCCGGATTGGGCGCGCTGGCATGAGCCGGGCGATCCGTTCGGTCGCGGTGCTCGGCGGCGGGATCGTCGCGCTGTCCGCCGCCGCCGCCTTTGCGCGCGCACTGCCAGGCGTTGCGGTGACGCTGATCGAGACCCCGGTCGATCCCGCTGCGCTCGCCGATCGTCTGCCGGGCAGCACCAGTGCGATCCACCGCTTTCACGCCGCGATCGGGATCGAAGAAGCCGCTCTGATCCGCTCGGGCGCGGCGCTGCCCCGGCTCGGGCTGCGCTTCGAGAATTGGCCGGGCGAGGCCTGGGTGCACGTCCATGGCGATCATGGCGTGCCGGAGAGCAATCCGCCCTTCCACCAGCTCTGGGCGCGCGCGCGGCAGGCGGGACAGGCCGAAGCCTATCACCTCTATGCCGCCGCAGGGGTGATCGCCGAGGCGGGGAAGTTCGTCCACCCCCAGTCCCGGCCGCCGCTTTCCGGCTTCGACTATGCGCTGCGGCTCGATCTCGAGCGCTGCCGGGCAGCGCTGGCGGCGCATGGCGATCGGCTGGGAGTGCGGCGCAGCGGCGGCCGGCTTGCGGGGATCGAGCGGCGCGACGATGTCGGGATCGCGGCACTGCGGCTCGACGATGGCCGGCGCGTCGAGGCCGATCTGTTCGTCGATGCCGCGGGGCCCGCCGCGCTGCTGCTGTCGGCGCTCGATCCTGCGTTCGAGGATTGGGCCTTGCCGTTCGACCGCCTGTCCTTCGACGCGGCGACCGGCGGCGCGCTCGACCCCAACGACACCCTGACCGCGTCGGAGACGGGGTGGCAGTGGCGCGCGCCGTTCCCGGATCGCACGCTTGCCGGCAGCGTCGGGACGGGGGAGATCGCGCTGCGGGCCGGGCGGCGGCCGCGGCCCTGGATCGGCAACGTGCTGGCGATCGGCGACGCCGCAGTGGCGCTCGATCCGCTCCACTGGCTGCCGCTGCATCTGGCGCACAGCGCGATCCTGCGCGCGCTCGACTTGCTGCCTGGGCGCGACTGCGCGCCGATCGAACTCGCCGAATATAATCGTCGCGCCGCGGCCGAGGACGCGTGCGCGCACGATTTCGTCGCGGTCCATTATCGGCGCTGGGGCGTGGCGCTGCCGCCCGTCCTCGAACAATTCTGCTCGCGCGGGCGCTTCGTCGCGCGCGACGAGGATGGGCTCGACCGCGAGACCTGGCTCGCGGCGCTGTTCGGCCTGGGGCTGCTGCCCCGCGCGATCGATCCGCTGGCGGCGGCGGTGCCCGAGCAGGCGGCGGTCGCCGGGCTGCGCCGCTTCGCCGAGGGGCTGGCCGGCATCCCCGCGCAGCTGCCGCCGTTCGGGGAGTATCTCGCGCGGCGCTAGGGCCGCTGCGTCGCGGGCACGGGGCCGGTCTCGCTTGCGTTGAGCAGCGAATCGCCCCCCAGCGTGCGGTACAGCGTCACCAGATTGCTCGCCTGCTGGAGCTCCACCGCGACCACTGCTCGTTGAGCGGTATAAAGCGAGCGCTGTGCGTCGAGACTCGACAGGAAGGTGTCGATCCCGCCGCGATAGCGCGCCTCGGTCAGGCGATAGGTGTCGGCCGCTGCAGTCGATTGCGCAGTCGTCGCGCGGACCTGCTCGGTGATCGTGCCGCGCCGCGCCAGTGCGTCGGCGACTTCGCGGAAGGCGCTCTGGATCGCCTTCTCATAGGTCGCGACTGCGGCGTCGCGCTGCGCCTCGGTCAGCCGGACATTGGCGCGCCCGGCGCCGGCGTTGAAGATCGAATAGCTCGCATCGCCGCCCGCCGACCAGTTGAACCCGCCGCCGCTAAACAGCCCGGTCAGCGCGTTGCTGGCGAGGCCGAGCAGCCCGGTCAAGGAGATGCGCGGGAACAGCGCCGCGCGCGCCGCGCCGATCTCGGCATTGGCGGCGCGCAACGTGTATTCGGCCTGGACCACGTCGGGGCGGCGGAGCAGCACGCCCGAATCGACGCCTGCAGGCAGCTCGGCGATCGTCGGGCCGGCGGTCTCGATCGATGGCGCGAGCCGTGCCTGGTCGATCGGCGCGCCGACGAGCAGCTGCAGCGCGTTGATGTCCTGCGCCAGCGCGGTGGTCTGTTCGGCGAGATCGGCGCGCGCGCCTTCGAGAATCTGCTCGGCCTGGCGCAGGTCGGTGCGCGGGGCGATGCCGCCATCCAGCCGCGCGCGCGTCAGCTTGACGCTGTTCTCGGCGTTCGACGCGGTGTCCTGCGCGATTCGGAGCAGGCTGGCATCGGCGGCATAGGTCAGCCAGGCGTCGGCGATGTCGCCGATCAGGGTGAGGCGGGTGGCGCGCGCGCCGGCCTCGCTGGCGAAATAGCGGTTCTGCTCGGCGCGCGTCAGCGAGGCGACCCGGCCGAACAAGTCGAGCTCGAAGCCGGTGACGCCGCCGCTCGCCGTGAAGCTGGATCGCGTGCCCTGGCCGTTGGTGCCGCTCGTCGTTCCGCCTTGCTCGGTCGCGCCGACGCTGGCGGTCACTTCCGGGAAACGATCGGCGCGCTGGATGCGATATTGCGCGCGCGCGGCGCGGATGTTCGCCGCCGCCACGCGCAGATCGCGATTGTTGGCCAGCGCCTGCTCGATCAGTGCCTGCAGCCGCGCATCGCGGAAGATGTCGCGATAGGTGACCGTGGGCAGCGTCGCTTCGCTGGTCTTGAGATAGGCATCGCCCACCGGCCAGCTCGGCGGCACCGGGGCTTCGGGCTGGACATATTTGGGATCCATCGAGCAGCCCGCGAGCATCAGGGCGAGAAAAGCCGCGCGCTTCATGCCTGCGCCTCCGGATCGTGATGCAGCCGTCCGCGCACGGCCTTGAGCCCGTCGCGCACGCCGCGACGGACGAGGACGAAGAACAGCGGGATGTAGAAGATCGCCAGGATCGTCGCGGTGAGCATCCCCCGATCACCGCGGTGCCGATCGCGATACGGCTGTTCGCGCCGGCGCCCGTCGAGATTGCCAGCGGCAGCACGCCGAAGATGAAGGCGAGGCTGGTCATCAGGATCGGGCGGATGCGGATCCGTGCCGCCTCGATCGCTGCCTCGATCACGCGCTTGCCCTGCTTTTCGGCAAATTCGGCGAACTCGATCATCAGGATCGCGTTCTTCGCGGCCAAGCCCATGGTGGTGAGCAGCCCGATCTGCAGATAGACGTCGTTCTGCAGCCCGCGCAGCGTCACCGCGAAGATCGCGCCGACCAGCCCGAGTGGAATGACGAGCAGCACCGCGACCGGGATCGACCAGCTCTCATAGAGCGCGGCGAGGCACAGGAAGACCACGAGCAGCGAGATGCCGTAGAGGATCGGCGCCTGGCCCGAAGAGAGCCGCTCCTGATAGGAAAGCCCCGCCCAGGCGACGCTGGTGCCCGGGATCTGCGCGGCCAGCTCTTCCATCCGGCGCATCGCCTCGCCCGAGCTCTGGCCGGGCGCGGCCTGGCCTTGGATCTCGAAGGCGGGGATGCCCTGGAAGCGCGACATGGTGGTCGGCGCGGTCGCCCAGCTCGTCTGCGCAAAGGACGAAAAGGGTGCCATCGCGCCATCGCTGCCGCGGACGAACCATTCGTTGATATTGTCCGGGCTGGCGCGATATTGCGCATCGCCCTGGACATAGACGCGCTTGACGCGGCCGCGATCGATGAAGTCGTTGACGTAGCGGCCACCCCAGGCGGTCGACAGCGTGCTGTTCACGTCGCTCTGGCTGAGCCCCAGCGCGGAGAGCTTTTCCTGATCGACATCGACCTTGAGCGTGGCAACGTCGGGCAGGTCCGAAAGGCGGACCTGGGCCAGCATCGGATCCTGATTGGCCATCGCCACCAGCTTGTCGCGCGCGGCGACGAAATCCTCGCGCGACATGCCATTGGCATTCTGCAGCTCCATGGTGAAGCCGGTCGACTGGCCGAGGCCGCGGATCGCCGGCGGCACCAGCGCGAAGACCTGGGCGTCGCGGAAATTGCGGAAGGCGCCCGACGCGCGCAGCACGATCGCGTCGGCGCCGTTCTGCTTGCCCTTGCGATCGGACCAGTCGGTGAGGTTGAGGAAGCCCTGGCCGGTATTCTGGCCCGAAGCGCCGCCACCGCCACCACCGCCGGTAACGGTGAACATCGTCTGGACGTTCTTGCCTTCCTGCTCGCGGAAATATTTCTCGACCGCGAGCTGCACTTCCTGGGTGCGGCTCTGGGTTGCGCCGGCGGGAAGGCGGTATTGCACCAGCGCCGCGCCTTGGTCCTCGGTGGGAAGGAAACCGGTGGGCAGGCGGACGAACATCAGCACCAGCAGCGCGCAGATCGCGAGATAGATCAGCACGAAGATCCACTTGCGGTCGACCACCTTGGTGACGGCGCTGGTATAGCGCTCAACGCCCGCCTCGAAGCGCGTGTTGAAGCCATCGCGCGCGCGGGTGAAGAACGCCCCGACCCGGGGGAATCGCCGCTCGACGAAGCCGTTATGCTCCTCGCTCTTCTTCTTGAGCAGCGTCGCAGTGAGCGCCGGGGTGAGGATCAGCGCGACGAGCACCGAAAGCACCATCGACGAGACGATCGTCACCGAGAACTGGCGATAGATCACGCCGGTGGAGCCGCCGAAGAACGCCATCGGCAGGAACACCGCCGAAAGCACCAGCGCGATCGCGACGAGCGCGACCTGGATCTGGTCCATCGACTGGATCGTCGCCTCGCGTGGCGTGAGCTCGGGATTCTCCTCCATCAGCCGCTCGACATTCTCGACCACGACGATCGCGTCATCGACGAGCAGGCCGATCGCCAGCACGAGCCCGAACAGCGTCAGCGTGTTGATCGTGAAGCCGAGCGCGTAGAACACCGCAAAGGTGCCCAGCAGCACCACCGGCACCGCGATCGTCGGGATCAGCGTGGCGCGCCAGCTCTGCAGGAAGACGAACATCACGATCACGACCAGGATGATCGCCTCGATCAGCGTCTTCACCACTTCGTCGATCGACAGCTTGATGAAGCCGGTGGTGTCGTTGGCATAGGCGAATTTGAAGCCCGCCGGGAAGGTCTTGGAGATTGCCTCCACCTGCGCCTTGACCAGCTCGGCGGTGGCGAGCGCGTCGGCGCCCGGCGACAGGCTCACGGCGATGCCGGCGCCCGGATGCTGGTTGACGCGAGTGACGGCGTTGTAGCTCTCGGCGCCCAGTTCGATGCGGGCGACGTCGCTCAGATGCACGGTCGCGCCGCTGGTCTCGGTCTTGAGGATGATCTTGCGGAACTGCTCGGGCGTCTGGAGCCGTGACTGGGCGGTCACCGTGGCGTTGAGCATCTGCTCCTTGGGCTGCGGCTGGCCGCCGATCTCGCCCGCGGCAACTTCGGTGTTCTGGTTGGTGATCGCGGTCACCACGTCGCTCGGCATCAGCGAATAGCTGGCGAGGCGATCGGGGTTGAGCCAGATGCGCATCGCATAGGGCGCGCCGAACACATTGGTCTCGCCGACGCCGGGGACGCGCGCGAGCGGATCCTGGAGGTTCGAAGCGAGCCAGTCCGACACGTCTTGGTTGGTGACGCGGTCGGTCTCGTCATAGACGCCGACGATCAGCAGGAAGTCGGCATTGGACTTGGTGACGCGCAGACCCTGCTGCTGGACCTGGGAGGGCAGGCGGGACAGCGCCTGCTGGACCTGGTTCTGCACCTGGACCTGGGCGATGTCCGGATCGGTGCCCTTCTCGAAGGTCGCGGTGATCGTCACGGCGCCGCGCGAGGTGGACGACGAGCTGAAATAGAGCAGCCCGTCGATGCCGGTAAGCTGCTGCTCCAGCACCTGAGTCACCGAATTCTGCACCGTCTCGGCCGATGCGCCGGGATAGGTGGCGCGGATGTTGACCTGCGGCGGCGCGATATCGGGATATTGCGCGATCGGCAGCGACATGATCGCGCCGACCCCCATCAGCATGACGATGATCGCGATCACCCAGGCGAAGATCGGGCGATCGATGAAGATGCGTGACATGGGGGGTTAGTTGCCCTTCGCCTTGGACGCGCCCTGATCCCCCTTGGGCGCCTGGATCTGCTGCGCCTGGCTGGCAGGCACTGGGCGGATGTCGATATTGGGGCGCAGATTGCCGGTGCCCTGGACGATCACCTTGTCGCCGGGCGCAAGCCCCTGCGTCACCACCCATTTGTCGCCGATCGCGCGATCGGCGACGACGGTGCGTGCCACGGCCTTGTTGTTCGGGCCGACGACATAGACGGTCGCGTTGCCGCGCGGATCGCGCGAGAGCCCGGCCTGGGGCACGAGGAAGGCCTGGCGATCGATCGCCTGGTCGAACACGGCGCGGGCAAACATGCCGGGCAACAACACCCCTTCGGGATTGGCGAAGCGCGCGCGCAGCGTCACCGTGCCGGTGCTCTGGTTGACCATCACTTCGGAAAATTCGACGGTGCCGACTACGCCGTAATCGCTGCCATCCTCAAGCTTGAGGCGGACGTTGGCGCTTGCCGGGGTAACCCCGCCCTTGGCCAATGCGCGGCGCAGCGCGAGCATGTCGGCGCTCGATTGCTGGATGTCGACGAAGATCGGATCGAGCCGCTGGATCACGGCGAGCGGATCGGTCTGGTTGGTGGTGACCAGCGCGCCTTCGGTGAACAGCGATCGGCCGATGCGGCCGGTGATCGGCGAGGGGACGCGGGTGAAGCGCAGGTTGATCCGCGCGGTCTGGAGTTGGGCGTTGCTCTGCGCCACCGCGGCATTGGCCTGACGGGCCGTTGCCGCAGCGTCGGTATAGTCCTGCGCGCTGACGGCCTGCATCTGCGCGAGCGGGCGATAGCGCTCCGCCTTGACGCGTGCCGCTTCCGCGGTGGCGCGGGCGCTCTGGAGATTGGCCGAGGCCTCGGCTGCGGCCGCCTGATAGAGGCTCGGATCGATCTGGTAGAGCGTCTGCCCGGCGTGGACGATCGAGCCCTCGGTGAACAGGCGCTTCTTGATCAGGCCCGCGACTTGCGGGCGCACTTCGGACGTTTCGAACGCAGTGACTCGGCCCGAAAGCTCGGCGGTTACGGCGACGCTGCTCGGCTGGACGACGACATAGCCGACTTGCGGCGGGCCGGCGGCGCCCTTCTTCTTGGCGGCATCGCTGCTGCCTTGTCCGCACGAGGATAGGATCAAGGCCGCTGCCAGCAAGGGCAGGGCCGATCGGCGATGGCTGATCGATGCGTGGAGGTTCAATTCGCAGACCCGATTGAGGCGCCCGGAGGCGAGCGCCGTTCCGTTACGAAACTCGCCCATAAGAGCGTGGTTGCGGGGCTTCTAGCGAAGAAATGTATCAGAGTGTGTCAGGCTTCACGATTCTGCTGCAAATGCGAAAGGCCGCCCTCCCGCTAGGGGAAGACGGCCTATCCATTGTCCGGCCGCTGCGGCGAGCGGCGCTATTGGGTGCCTTCAGGCACGCGCTCCGAACGAGCGGATCGGTGCCTGAGTGCTCGCCGCAGACGGCGTATGACAATGAGACATTCGATCACCTCCTTCCATGTTGTTGAACTCGAAAGGGAATATGGGCGTACTCCGATGGATTTAAAGGGAGTGGCGCAAGTTGGGCGAACGCCTTAGATACCCGCCCCCAATGGCACGTATCGAAACCCCCAAGCGGATCCGGGGCACCCAGGACATTTTCGGCGAAGAGCAGCGGCGCTTCGCGCATGTGCTCGGCGCGTTCGAGCGCGTCCGCGCGCTCTATTGCTTCCAGCGCGTCGACTTGCCCGTGTTCGAGGCGACCGGCGTGTTCGCGCGATCGATGGGCGAGACCTCCGATGTCGTCTCGAAGGAGATGTACACGTTCGAGGATCGCGGCGGCGATTCGCTTACGCTGCGCCCGGAGTTCACTGCCGGGATCGCGCGCGCCTACATCACCGAGGGCTGGCAGCAATATGTCCCCCTCAAGCTCGCCACCGCGGGGCCGGTGTTCCGCTACGAACGCCCGCAAAAGGGCCGATTCCGCCAGTTCCACCAGATCGACGCCGAGATCATCGGCGCGCCGGAGCCGGCCGCCGATGTCGAGCTGCTCGTCCTGGCCGACCAGCTCCTCCACGAACTCGGCATCGCCGAGGGCGTGACGCTTCAGCTCAACACGCTGGGCGACGCCGAGACGCGCGACGCCTGGCGCACCGCGCTGGTCGCGCATTTCGAGGCGCATCGCGGCGAGCTGTCCGAAGACAGTCTCGCCCGGCTCGACAAGAACCCGATGCGCATCCTCGATTCGAAGGATCCGCGCGATCGCCCGATCGCCGACAGCGCGCCCGATATCGACGCGTATCTGACGCAGGAGGCGGCAGCCTTCTTCAAGGCGGTGACCGACGGCCTCGACGCGGCGGGCGTGCGGTGGACGCGCAACAGCCGCCTCGTGCGTGGGCTCGATTACTATCGCCACACCGCGTTCGAATTCGTCACCGACCGCCTCGGCGCGCAGGGCACCGTGCTCGCCGGCGGGCGGTATGACGGGCTGATCGGCTCGCTTGGCGGTCCCGAGACCGCGGGCGTCGGCTGGGCGGCGGGCGTCGAGCGGCTGGCGATGCTGATCGAAGAGCCGGTGGCGGAGCGCGTCCAGGTCGCCGTGGTCGCCGAGGATCCCGCGCAGGAGCTGAAGGCGATCGCGATCCTCTCGGCGCTGCGCCGCGATGGGATTTCGGCCGAGCTGTTCGCCTCGGGCAGCCCCAAGAAGCGCTATGACCGCGCGCTCAAGCTCCAGCCGGCCGCGACGGTGTCGCTCGGCGTTCGGGACGGCGCGGCGGTCACCAGTCTGCGGACCTTGCGCGGCGACGCCATCGACGAAGTGCGGCTGCGCGAGGTCGTCGGGCAGTGATCTCGATCCCGGCCGACCGCATCGCCGCGATCGAGGCGCGGCGCGACGAGTTGCAGGCGCAGATGGCGACCGGCGACCTGCCCGGCGAGCGCTTCGTCGCGGTGTCGAAGGAATATGCCGAATTGGAGCCGGTCGCAGTGGCGGCGGGCGAGGTGCGCCGGCTGCGCGCCGAGGCCGAATTGCTTGCGTTCATGACGCAGGATTCGGACGAGGAGCTGCGCGCGATGGCGTCGGAGGAACTGCGCGCCAACCAGGAGGCCCTCGCCGCGGCCAATCGTCGGCTGGCGCTGGCGCTGCTGCCGCGCGACGCCGCCGACGAGCGCGCCGCGATGCTCGAGATCCGCGCCGGCACCGGCGGCGACGAAGCCGCATTGTTCGCCGGCGACCTGTTCCGCATGTACCAGAAATATGCCGAGGGGCAGGGCTGGCGGGTCGAGCTGATCTCGGCGAGCAGCTCGGAGGCCGGCGGCTACAAGGAAGTCGTCGCCTCGGTCACCGGCGCCGGCGTCTTTGCCAAATTGAAGTTCGAGAGCGGCGTCCATCGCGTCCAGCGCGTTCCGGCCACCGAGGCGCAGGGCCGCATCCACACCTCCGCCGCCACCGTCGCGGTGCTGCCCGAGGCCGAGGAAGTCGATCTGCGGATCGACGAGAAGGATCTGCGCATCGACATCTATCGCGCCTCCGGCCCGGGCGGGCAGGGGGTGAACACCACCAATTCGGCGGTCCGCATCACGCATCTGCCCACCGGCACCGTGGTGATCCAGCAGGACGAGCGCTCGCAGCTCAAGAACAAGGCCAAGGCGATGAAGGTGCTGCGCACCCGCCTCTACGAGGCCGAGCGCGAGCGGCTCGATGCCGAGCGCACCGGCGCGCGGCGATCGATGGTCGGCTCGGGCGATCGCTCGGAGCGGATCCGCACCTATAATTTCCCGCAGGGCCGCGTCACCGATCACCGGATCAACCTGACGCTCCATCGGCTGCCCGAAATCATGATGGGCGAATTGAACGAGCTGATCGGCGCGCTGGTCGCCCAGGACGAGGCCGACCGGCTGGCGCAGCTGGATTCGTGATGCAGGCGCTGGCTGAGGCCGCCCGGCAGCTCGCCAGCGTTTCCGACACCCCGCGTCTCGATGCCGAGCTGCTGATGGCGCATGCATTGGGTATCTCGCGCGAGGCGCTGCTGCTGCGCCATCTCGGCGCGCCGGTGCCGCGTGGCTTCGCCGCGCTGGTTCAGCGCCGGCTCGGCCATGAACCGATCGCCTATATCACCGGCACGCGCGCCTTCTGGACGATCGATCTCCAGGTCGGCCCCGGCGTGCTGATCCCGCGCCCGGACAGCGAGACGCTGATCGAGGCGGCGATCGACTATTTCCGCGAGCGTGCGCCTGCCCGCATCCTCGATCTCGGCACGGGGCCCGGCACGCTGTTGCTCGCCGCGCTCGCCGAATGGCCGGATGCGCAAGGCCTGGGCGTCGACGCCTCGGACATCGCGCTCGATTATGCCCGGCGCAATGCCGATGCGCTCGGTCTGGCCGGCCGCGCGCGCTTCCAGAAGGGCGATTGGGCGCAGGGGCTCGACGCGCCATTCGATCTGATCCTCGCCAATCCGCCGTATATCGCCACCGACGAGGACCTTCCGCCCGAAGTGCGCGATCACGAGCCGGGCTCGGCTTTGTTCGCAGGTGCACAAGGACTGGACGATTATCGTCGCATCATTCCTGCGCTTCCGCGCCTGCTCGCGCCAGGCGGCGCCGCATTGCTCGAGATCGGTTGGACCCAGGCCGAATTGGTTTCCGCGCTGGTGACCGCACAGGGACTCGCGCCAACCGTCTATAAGGATCTAGGGGGGCGCCCCAGGGCGGTACGAGTCACTTGAATCGGCACGGGCACACCCCCATATTTGTGCTTGGAGATTGGTGCTGCACGGGCTAATAACAGCGCCGGGGCGAGGCACTTTCAACCAAGTCGTTGAAATAAAGGGGCTGCGGCCCAACTCCATGTCATGCGAGCTGCTGCAGTCCGGCGGCCGTGGCGAGCGACAGTGCCGATGCGTCGGCGCCTGCCGCGATTGTAACGTGCATCCGGGACCGAAGATGGATCGACGGACGGCTTAAGTAGACAGGACAACAGACCCTTGATGAACAATCGTCAGGCTAATAACGGCCGCCGTCGTGGCCGTAACGGTCAACAGCGCCAGGGTGGCAACCCCAACCAGGGCAATGGCAACCGCATCGACAATCGCGCGCGCGGCAATGCGGCGCAGCTGCTCGAAAAATACAAGAATCTTGCCCGTGACGCGCAAATGCAGGGCGATCGGGTGAATGCTGAATATTATCTCCAGTTCGCCGATCACTATTTCCGGGTGCTGAGCGAAACCCGCTCGCGCTTCGAAGAGCAGAATCCGAACCAGCGTCAGCCGCGTCCGAGCAACGAGTTTGATGGCGACGAAGACGATTTCGAGATGGAGGCCGACGGCCAGCGCAGCTACGAGCCCCGCGAAGACCGTCAGATGCGCGACGATCGTCCGCAGCGCGACGACCGCCAGCCGCGCGAAGAGCGCCAGGCACGCGACGATCGTCCGCAGCGCGAGGATCGTCCGCAGCGCGAAGAACGTCAGGCCCGCGAAGACCGTCCCCAGCGCCAGCCGCGCGAGGATCGCGAGCCCCGCGCCCCGCGCGAACCTCGCCAGTATCGCGACCGCGACGATCGCCGCCCGGCCAATGGCGCCGCCGCCAACGGCCCCGCCAACGATGCCGGCGACTCCTATGCAAACGGCAATGCCGCGCCGGTAGATGCGGCACCGATCGCAGAAGCTAACGGCGAAGAGCGTGCGCCGCGCCGCCGCGGCCGCCCGCGCCGTGAAGAGGTCCAGGCCGAAGCGCCGGCAAGCATCGACGCTGCGGTTCTCCCGCCCGCTTTCGGTATCGAGGCTTCGGCTGAGGCGCCTGCGGACGAAGAGGCGCCCAAGAAGCCCCGCCGTCGCCGCGTCGCCAAGAGCGACGATGCCGAGGCTGCAGCCTGATCCTGTCCGCAAGGGGCTAGCCCCGCGCGACTGAACTGCTAACATCCTCCTCCAGATATGGGGGAGGATGTTGTGCATCGGAGCGCGTTGGTTCTACTCGCGGCGGCCGCGCCGCTTGCCGCTCACGCCCAGACTGCCCCGATCGCTCCGGCCGACGATCCCGCGCTTCAGGGCAGCGCGCAGGGAGATGTCGCGGTCACCATCTATCAGAACGGCCAGTCGCTGGTGCAGGATGTGCGTCAGCTCGATCTCGTCGCCGGCCGCACGCGCCAGGAATTTCCCGACGTCTCGGCGCAGATCCGCTCCGAGACGGTGACGCTGTCGGGCCCCGGCCTCGGCATCGTCGAGCAGAATTTCGATTACGACCTGCTCTCGCCCGACAAGCTCATGGAAAAGGCCGTCGGCAAGACGGTGACGCTGGTGCGCACCAATCCCGCGACCGGCGCCGAAGTACGCGAGCAGGCACGGGTGCTCGCCGCCAATGGCGGCATCGTCCTGCAGATCGGCAACCGCATCGAAGTGCTCCGCGACGATGGGCTGCCGGTGCGCGTGATCTTCGACAAGGTGCCCGAGAATCTGCGCGCCCGGCCGACGCTTTCGGTGACGCTCCAGGTCGCGCGCGGCGGGCGTGTTCCCGCGCAGCTCACCTATCTCACCCCCGGGCTCGGCTGGACCAGCGACTATGTCATGCTGTTCGACGAGGCCAAGGGCGCGATCGACGTGCAGGGCTGGGTGACGCTGACCAACAGCACCGGCACCAGCTATCGCAACGCGGATGTGCTGCTCGTCGCGGGCAATCCCAATAATGGTGGCGATCGCGGCTTCGGCCAGCTCGGCGCGTCGACGATCGACGAGGCCGGCACCGAGACGAGCGGTCGCGAGAAGCTGGGAGACTATTATCTCTATCCGCTCGCCGAACGCACGACGATCGCCAACGCCCAGCAAAAGCAGGTCAGCTTCCTCGACGTGAAGGGCGCCCCGGCGCGCAAGGCCTATGACTGGAGCAATGGCTGGCTTCAGACGCAGGGCGATCCGCGCAGCGCCGCGTCGGTGCTCAAATTCTCGACCTCGCGCAGCGGCGGTCTCGGTGACCAGCTGCCCGCCGGCACGATCCGCGTCTATATGCGCGATGCGCGCGGCGACCCGCAATTCATCGGTGAAAGCCGCGTCGATGCCGCGCCGATGGGATCGGCGATGTCGATCCGCACCGGCGATGCCTTCGACGTGAAGGGTGCCGCGGTGGTGGTCGAGCGCAAGCGGCTGTCGTCGACGCGCTGGCGGACCGCGATGCGCTATGATTTCACGAATGCCAAGGCCGAGCCCGTGACGATCGATCTCGCCCAGAACGGGCTGTGGGGCGATGTCCGCGTGATCGAGCAGAGCATCGAGGGCACGCGCGTCTCGGCCGATCGCATGGAGTGGAAGGTGCCGGTGCCCGCCAATGGCAAGGCATCGGTCTCCGTGGTGTTCGATACGCGCTACTGATCCGATGCGCCGCATCGCCCTCTTGCTGCTATCGATGATCGCCGCGGTGCCCGCCGCGGCGCAGACCCTGGTCGAATCGGAGCGTCCCGAAGCGATCGCCGTGACGGTCTATCGCGACGGCACCCGCGCGCGCGGGGCGATGAACGCCAATTGGCCCGGCGGCTATGCGCTGATCACCGAGACGCGGACGCTCCGAGTCCCCGCCGGTCGGTCGGTGATCCGCTTCGTCGGTGTTTCCGAAGGGATGATGCCCGAGACCGCGATCGTCACCGGGCTGCCGCGCCAGGTGAACGAAAAGAACCGCGACGCGCATCTGCTTTCGCCTTCGTCGCTGATCGATGCCTATCTTAAGCGCCGGGTCATGATCCGCCGCACCAATCGCGCCACCGGCAAGGTGACCGAGGGAGAGACGATCATCCAGGCCGGGCCGCAGGGCGGCGTGTTGCTGACCACGGCCGAGGGGGTCGAGGCGCTCGGCTGTTCGGGACTGCCCGAAGGGCTGCGCTACGCCAAGGTGCCCGACGACCTCTCGGCAAAGCCGACCCTGTCGGTGGTCACCGACACGGAAACCGCCGCAACGGTGACGGTCCAGCTTTCTTATCTTGCCCAGGGCTTCGACTGGTCCGCGCATTATGTCGCGCGCGTGTCCGAAGCGGGCGACACGCTCGATCTGTTCGCCTGGCTCACTGTCGTCAATGCCGGCAGCCAGGGCTTCGATGCCGCGCGCACCGCCGCGGTCGCCGGCGCGCCGAACAAGGAGCGGTCCGCGCCGCTTCCGCACGGGCCGCAGCCCGAACTGCACCTGCAATGCTGGCCGATGGACAATACCAGCACGCATCCGCGCTGGGGAACCGCGCCGCCTATGCCCGTCGCCGAACCAGTGTTTGCGCCCGCGCCGATGGCGATGGCCGAAGACATCGTGGTGACGGGCAGTCGGGATGCCCTCGCTCGTGCGCCGGCGATGATGGTCGTCGCGCCCGAAGATCTTGGCGATCTTAAGCTCTATCGCGTTCCCGAGCCGGTGACTGTCGCCGCCCAGAGCCGCAAGCAGGTGGCGATGATCGATCAGCACGGGGTGACCTTCGAGCGGATCTATACCGGCACGTTCGAGGCGTACGGCTTCGAATCCGGCAACGGGCCGCGCAGCGAAGCAGCGACGCGCACGCTGCGCATGGAAAATCGTAAGGCCAAGGGGCTGGGACTCGCGCTTCCGGCGGGTGGCGTCGCGGTGTTTGAGGAGGCGCATGGCCAATCGCTGCTGGTCGGCGAGACCAGCCTGGAGGATCGCGCGATCGGCGACGAAGTCGAGTTCGAGACCGGCGCGGCCAGCGATGTGCGCTATACGCTGGTCGCCCGGCCGGTCTCCGGAAAGCGCCAGCCGTTCACCGCGCGCGTCACCAATGCGCGCGCTACGCCCGAGACCTTCGAGCTGACGATTCCCTATGCAATGGCGTCGTCGAGCGCCAAGCTGGTCGAGCGCAAGGGGCGCAAGACCTGGCGGGTCACCGTGCCGGCCAACGGCGAAGCCAGCCTCGACTTCGCGCTCAAGCTCGAGCGTTAGTTGCACCGATGCGCGACTTTGCAATTGGTCGCGAATTGTGGGAGAAACAATCGCCTGAACCCGAAAGCGGAGACGAGCGATGACCATCGCGGCAATCCTGGGGGGCAAGGGACATGAGGTGGTGTCGGTGGACGGCACCAGCAAGGTCGCCGAAGCCGTGGCACTGTTGGCCAGTCGCCGGATCGGCGCGGTCCCCGTGACCGATGGCGGCACTGTCGTCGGCATCTTCTCCGAACGCGACGTTGTCTATGGCCTGGAGCGGGAGGGCGCCGCAGCGCTCGATCGGCGCGTGTCGGACGTGATGACCGCCCCGGCAATCACCGTCAGCCCCGATGAATCAGTGCTCGCCGCGCTCGCGCTGATGACGCGCCGCAGAATCCGCCATTTGCCGGTATTGGAGGACGGCCGCTGCATCGGTTTCGTCTCGATCGGCGACCTGGTGAAGTACAGGATCGAACGCATAGAATCCGAAGCCGAGGCGATGCGCGCCTATATCCAGGCCGTCTAGCGCCGGCGCAGCGTCGCGATCACGCTGGTCAGCGTGGCGCGGGCGAACAGCAACAGCCAGCAGCCATAGACGGCCGCACCCAACGGCACGAGCAGCGCGAGCCGAGCCACCGGCGCCATTACAGGAAGCGCCCCGTCGGCCAGGCTGACCACTAGGCCCATCGCCCCGCCGGCGAGCAGCGGCGGCGCAATCGCTCCGCCCAG